>CAZDRW010000034.1:0-13406 GCA_964507555.1 uncultured Desulfarculaceae bacterium | reverse complement strand
CCGCTATCCCGAGGTGGTGCGCGATGTGGCCATCGTGGTGAGTGAGGCGGTGGGAGCCGGTGACATGCTGAATGTCGCCCGCGAGCCCAAGAGCAAAAAGGCCAAGAAATGGCTCTCCGGGGTGGAGATATTTGATCTCTACCGGGGCAAGCCCCTGGCCAAAGGCCAAAAATCCATCGCCTTCCGTTTCCGCTACCGCAGCCCGGAACGCACTCTGACCGAGGAAAAGGTGCGCCCGGCCCACGAAGAGGTGGTGCAGGAGCTGCTGGAGCGCTTCCAGGGGACCTTAAGGCAATGACCGAGCGCGTCCGGGAAAGCCAGGCTACGGTTCTTAGCATCCCGGACCAGCCTTACTTCCGCATTGGCCAGGTCGCCAAGCTCCTGGGCGTGGAGACTCATGTGCTGCGCTTTTGGGAGAGCGAATTTCCCCAAATCCAGCCTACCCGCGCGCCCAGCGGACGCCGCATCTACCACCGCCGGGATGTGGAAATCTTGGCGCTGGTGCAGCACCTGGTGCATGGCCAGGGCTATACCATTGCCGGCGCCCGTCGCCGGTTGGCAGAAATGGCCCAGTCCCAGCCTGAGCCCCAAAAAAGCGGACAAGCCGCCCCCAGCCAAGCGCCCGAGGACAAGTCGCGCATCATCGGCGAGCTGAAAGATATCCTGAGCATTCTCAAGTAAGGTATTTCCCCGGGTGCGCAACTCGGTGGCTTGACAGCCGGCAGCTTGCCGGTAATCATTCTTTTTAGCCTAAATACCATCGCAAAGGAGAAGGCATGAGCCGCCTGGCTTGGGATCAGGACGCGGAAGAAGCCCTTAAAAAAGCGCCGTTTTTCGTGCGCGGTTTGGCCCGCAAAAAGGTCGAGGAACGGGTGGCGGCCTCCGGCCGTGACCGGGTCAGCCTGGCTGACGTGCAAGAAGCCGAGGCACGCTTCAAGTCGGTGCGCGGCGGGCGCAGCGATAAAGAGCTTGCCGATCTCATGCCCCAGGAAAACCAGCCCGGCGCGCCCATGGTGGTGCTGGAATCCTGCCGGGCCCAATTGGCCCAATGCCCCAACACGCTGCTGGACACCGGCCCCTGGCGGGAGGCCGTCGAAGCGTGGATAAGCGCGGCCGATATCAACGAGCGCCTGCGGAGGCGGGTTGCCGGGGACAGGGTGCTGTTTCATCACAAGCTGAAGATAGCTTTGGCAGGATGCCCCAACGGCTGCTCGCGTCCCCAGATCGCCGACCTGGCGGTGGTGGGCGCGGTAAGGCCGGTTTTCGATTCCGAGGGATGCACCGCCTGCGGCTCCTGCGCCGAGGCATGCCCGGATGAGGCCATCAAGGTGCAGGAGGTGGCCATGCGCGACCCCAAGCGCTGCCTGGGCTGCCTTAGCTGCAGCCAGGTCTGCGCCGAGGAAGCGGTGACGCTCGGCCCGCCTTTTGCCAGGCTCTACATGGGAGGCAAACTGGGACGCCACCCCCACCTGGCGCTGCCCACCGGACAAGCCGCCGAGCCCGCTCAGGCGGTGAAGGTTTTCTCCCAGGCTGTGGAGCGCTATCTCAAGGAGGCCCCGCACGGCGCGCGCTTTGCCGCCTGGTGGCCGCCCCGGGATTATTAGCGCCCCAGCCTAAAACGTTTTGCCGCAGCAGGAGCCCGGCCCCGCGCAGCCGGCCTGGGCCGGGCTGGAACCGCAGCATCCGTGATCAGCGGGGCCAGGCATTTGCTGCCTCTCCCTGCCGGTGAGGCCGCTGGGCGCCGATAATAACCTCTCGGTGCGATCGCCGCCGCAAGACGGGCAGATAAGCTTCTCGCCCGCGCTCAACACCAAAAGCTCCCCGCTATAGCCGCAATCAGCGCACTTGATCTCGTAAATAGGCATGCTTGCCCCCTCGGACTCGCTTATGGTTTTCTTTCAGCGGTGCGCTCCAGGACCTGACTAACCAAATCCCGATAAGCTTGGCCCGCACCGTCGCCCTCTTTGGCCATGTCCAAGGGCTGTCCTTTATCGGACGCCGCCACCAAAGCCGGGTCCCAAGGGATTTGGCCCAACAGGTCCAGTTTGAAGCGCTCGGCCAGGGCCTTGCCTCCGCCTTGGCCCAAAAGCTCGATGGGCTTATGGCAATGGGGGCAGGTAAGGCCCGACATGTTTTCCACCACGCCCATGATGGGCATTTCCATCTGGTAGCAGAAATCCACCGACTTGCGCACGTCGGCCAGGGCTATCTCCTGGGGAGTGGTCACCACCACGGCGCGGGCGTCCTGCACGGTTTGGGCGATGGTGAGAGGCTCGTCGCCGGTGCCGGGAGGGGAATCGATCACCAAAAAGTCCAGCTTGCCCCAGGCGACGTTGCCCAGGAATTGCTTGATGACGCCAATCTTCAGGGGCCCCCGCCAGATGATGGAGCTGTCCGTTTTGGGCATAAGCATCTCAACGCTGAGCACCTTGAGCCCGTGGTCCAGGGAAATGGGGTGAATGAACTGCTCCTCTTCCTCCACGCGGGCATGCTCCTTGATCCCCAGCATGCGCGGGATGGAGGGCCCATGCAGGTCCACGTCCAAAAGCCCCACTTGATAGCCCTTGGCGGCCAGGCCCAAGGCCAGGTAGGCGGCCACGGTGGATTTGCCCACCCCGCCTTTGCCGCTCATTACTAGTAGCTTGAAGCGAATGTCGCCGAGGCTGGCCGCCAGGCGGCCGTCCATTTCATCTTGAGCAGGAGCGGCTCCGCTGGCGCAGCCACCTTGTGATGCGCAATCGGTCATGATCGAATCTCCGTTTCTGTAATGCCGCCGCCCGCGGGCCGCGGTTGGTTTGCAAGCTCAGGCAGCCGAACTGGCCTCAGCCGGCCGGCTTTCCATAAAATAACGCGAGGGCCCGTCCAGCACCCCGCAATCGGCTTCCCAGAAAAGCTGGCCACAGCGCTCCACATCCGCGCCGCGGCCTTTTTCGGTGCGCGCCTCGGTGTCGCGGGGGTTGGCCCCTATCTCAGCCCAAAACAGGTTGGCCCCGGCCGCCGCCCCCAGGCTGCAAGGCTCGTGGGTGCAGTTGCCCTTAACCGTGTCGGGCAGGCCCAGACGGGTCACGGCCACGCACTGGGCTTGGCGCAGCTCCGTTATCATTCCATAGTCGCGGGCCATCTCGGTGCCGGGGATGGATATGCGCCGGGCCGCGCCGCTATAAGCAGGCTCCAGCCGGCCGGTCAAAAGAATCAGCTCGGCTATCTCCTCGGCGCTGTGCTCCGGGCCGATGGGCTCCACGCAGGTCCCCAAAGCCAGGCCGGCTTCCTGAAAAGCGCGGAAGCTCTCCAAGCGCTTCCCGGGCGGGATGGCCGTGTCGCTGCCTTCGCGCAGCCTTAAGGCATGATATACACCATGGAACCCAACTTCAGCCATGCGCCGGGCCTCGGCCGGGGTGCGGTCGCCCACGTTGGCCACGAACACGGTCTCCGGCTGGAGGTGCCGCTTTATTTCGGCCGCCATCTCCAAAAACTCGCCGAAATCATAATTGGCCGTGGTCATCACGTAAACCGCGCTGGCTCCGGCCCGCTCCAAAACCAAGGCGTCCTGCACCGCCTCCTCGGGACTGAGCTTGCTGGGCTTGTCAAAGACTCCATTGATGACGGCAAAGGAGCAGAACTTACAGTTTTTAGGGCAAGGCGCCAGGTTCAAGGCCAGTTGGGCGTGCACTTCGTGTTGGTTATCGGTTAATTCCAGGGACAGCCGCCTGGCCTCATGCATAACCTGATAGGATTCCGGGGAAGCGGGATCCAGCTCTAGCAGCCAAGTCAACTGGTCTTTACTGAAAGGCTGGCGGTCGCAGGATTGTTTGAGCAGGTCTTGCAGATTCATGTCAGCACCTAGCCGCGGGGGCAATTTAACTACTAAATGATATAGTTATTTTATGTAATTTACCCCCTGCCCCGCCTCCGGTCAAATAAGTGCGGGCACCTGGAAAGGCGCCCGCACTATTCATAACAATATCTAGTCCTTGGTCGGCCGGATCAAGCCGCAAACAGGCTCGACTTAGCCCATCTTCTCCTTGACCCTGGCCATGGCCAGCACCTTGAGTTCCTCGGCCTTGGTGAAAAGCCGGGCGCGCTCGTCCTGCACGTCCTTTACAAAGGCCTGGTCCTTGATGCTGGGCAGGTTGATGTCCACCGACAGCATGCAGGAGCGCAAGGAAGCCTCGGCCACCATGGCTCCCACGCCCACGTCGCTGATGGCCATCTTGTTGCCATACTTGGACAGCTCGTCGGCTTCCACCAGGATATCCAAACAGGCCTTGCAGATGTCCAGCGGCACCAAAGTGGCTTTTTTGGCCGCCGCCTGCATGGCCGCGGCGCGGGCTTTTTTCTGCTCGTCAGTATCCTTGGGCATCTTGAAAACGCCCATGTACTCGTCAAAAGCCTGCATGTCGTCCATGGTGAGCTTTTTGAGACGGCCGATGATGTCCATCACCTTGGTCACCAGCTTCTGGGCGGCCTCGTGATGCTCGGCGTAATTCTTGTTGCTGAGGGTAAGGTTGCCCACCATGGCCACCATGGCAGCGCCCAGGGTGGCCACCGCGGCGGAAACATTGCCGCCGCCCGGGGTGTGGCTCTTGGAGGCTGCGATCTCGATGAAGTCGTCGAACTTCATTTCATAAACATTCTGCATGTCCGGCTCCTTTCGCAATATCCGCGCTATAGGGGCGGCGGCTGAAGGAATGGCAGTTCACAAACCTGCCGCCCAAATAGTCGCCTTAGCCCAGGCCCTGCAGCTTGATGGCCTTGAGCACGTTCTCCATGATAATGGTGGTGGTGAGTGAGCCCACGCCGCCGGGAACCGGAGTCATGGCCTTGGCAACCTCCTCCACGTCGGCGGTCACGTCGCCGCAGATGCTCTTGCCATCGGGGGTGGGGTTGATGCCCGCGTCGATGACCACGGTGCCGGGGGCGATCATGTCTTTGGTAACCAGACCGGCGAAGCCGGCCGCGGCCACCACGATCTCGCCGCGCTTGCACTCGCCGGGTAGATCCACGGTCTTGGTGTGGCAGACGGTGATGGTGGCGTCGCGCTTGATCAGAAGGCTGGCCAAGGGACGGCCCACGGTGTCGCCACGGCCTACCAGGGTGACCTTCTTGCCCCTAAGCTCGATGCCCGCGCGCTCCATTAAAGCGATGCAGGATAGCGGCGTGGCCGGCACCAAAGCCAGGTGCTCCTGGCCGCCCAGCAGATAGCCGCGGTTCATGGGATGCACGCCGTCCACGTCCTTTTTGGGCGAGATGGCCTCCATCACCTTTTCCTTGCTCAAATGCTTGGGCAAAGGCAACTCGACCAGAATGCCGTGCACGCCGGGGTCTTCGTTCCAGCCCTGAATCTGCTGCAACACCGTGTCTTGGCTGGTGTCGGAGGCCATGACCTGCAGGTCCACCTCGACGCCCAGGTTGGCGCCCACCTTTTGCTTGGACTGGGCGTAGACCACGCTGGCCTCGTCGTCACCCACCAAAAGCACCGCCAGTTTAGGCTGCACGCCCTTTTTCTTTAATGCCTCGACGTTCTTGGTGATTTCCTCGCGAATAATCTTGGCTATGGGCAAGCCTTTGATCAGCTCTGCTGCCATGCCCCCTCTCCTTTCCCGTATAGCTTGGCTGGCCGCCCGAATATGGGCGGAAGTTACTGATTAGCAGTTCTCTTCTCGTTCAGCCGGGAACCCGGCGATACCAAGAACAACACAGCGCAAAGGCAGTGTCAACGTTTTTTGTGCAGATTCCCACAAGCTTTCCAATTATTATGGTTTTGCTAGGCCGTCCTTGACACTCCGGCGCGCATGAGCTAGAGGTTTAGATACATCGGCGCCTTAAAACGCATCTTTGCCGCTTGGATCCCTTACCGGACCGAGACGGCGCGTAAACCTTGAGGCGGCCCGCTGGCCGTTTATTTGCGCGTTCGTCACCTAGGACGGCGCGCTTTTGGTTTTTTAGATGCCGGCGAACGGTGGGAGAGCTTTACCATATACACTGATCAAGGAGAGGATCATGACTCGGAAACAGGTGTCCATCCCCGACCTCTACCAGAAAAAGGCTTCCCAAGAAAAAATAAGCGTGCTCACGGCCTACGACTACCCCACCGCCATGCTCTGCGAAGCCGCGGAGGTCGAGGTGGTTTTGGTGGGCGACAGCCTGGGCAACGTAATGTTGGGCCAGGGCTCCACCGTGGGGGTGACCATGGACGACATGCTGCACCACATAAAGGCCGTACGCCGCGGATTATCGTCTTGCTTTCTCATCGGCGACATGCCCTTCATGAGCTACCAGATAAGCCGCGAACAGGCTCTCACCAATTCCGGCCGCATGATGCAGGAAGGCGGCTGCGACTGCGTAAAGCTGGAGGGCGGCGCCGAGATGGCCGACACGGTGAAGGCCATCGTGGATGCCGGCATCCCGGTCTGCGCCCATATCGGACTCACCCCGCAAAGCGTCTCCAAGCTGGGCGGCTACAAGGTGCAAGGCAAGGACCTGGCCGGCGCTCAGAAGCTCGTCGACGACGCCAAGGCCCTGGAGGCGGCCGGCGCCGACCTGATCGTGTTCGAGTGCATCCCCTCAGCCTTGGCCAAGATCATCACTCAGAACACCTCCATGGTGACCATCGGCATCGGGGCCGGCCCGGACTGCGACGGCCAGGTCCTGGTGTATCACGACATCGTGGGGCTATCCATGCGCAAGACCCCCAAAATGGCCAAGCAATACGTTGACCTGGCCGAACTTATTAAAAACGCCATGCAGAGCTATGTGTCGGAGGTCAAAAGCGGGGCCTTCCCCCAGCCCGAGCATGAGTTCGCCATGGCCGAAGATGTGGTGGCCAAGCTAAAAGTCTGACCGGACCGACCTAAGCGCGCCTCGGCGCGGGAAAAGAGAAAGCCATGCGCATCACGGTTATCGGACCGGGAGCGGTGGGCTTGCTGTGGGCCGGCCGGCTGGCCCAGGCCGGGGCCCGGGTTGCGCTTTTGGATCACCGGCCGGAGAGGGCCCAGCGCCTGAATGACCAGGGCATCATCCTGGAGGATGTAACCGGCCAGGCTAACCTCCGGCTGCCGGCCAGCGCGCTGCCCAAGGTGCTGGGGGAGACCGACTTGGCCTTGGTGTGCGTCAAGGCCTATCAAACTGGGGAGGTGGCCAAGGTGCTGGGCGCGCATCTGGCGGCTAAAGGCCGAGCGCTCACCCTGCAGAACGGCATGGGAAACGTGGAGGCCCTGGTGGCGGCCCTGGGTCCGCAGCGGGTGCTGGGCGGCATCACCAGCGAGGGCGCCACCCTCTTGAACGAGGGCCATGTGCGCCACGCCGGCAAGGGTCAGACCCATCTGGGGCCGGCCCAGGGGCCGGTGGACCAGTTCACCCGCGAGGTAGCCGAGCTATTCAACCAGGCCGGTTTCGCAACCCAGGCGGTGGAAGGCTGCCAAAACCTCATCTGGACCAAGCTGGTGATAAACGTGGGCATAAACCCGCTCACCGCTATCCTGAACGTGCCAAACGGCCGTCTCTTGGAACTGGCCCCCGCCGCTGAGATGATGGACCAAGCCGTGGCGGAGGCAGTGGAGGTGGGCCACAAGCTGGGCATTCAATTCATTCACGCCGACATGGCGGAGGCGGTGCGTGAGGTGGCCCGCCGCACCGCGGGGAACCTAAGCTCAATGCTGCAGGACGTGCGGGCCAAACGGCGCACCGAGGTGCAATTCATTAACGGCGCCGTGCGGCAAATGGGTTTAGAGGCGGGGCTGGCTTGCCCCTACAACACCGCTCTTTGCAACCTGGTGCTGGCCTTGGAGGAAAACTACTAAATTAGCTGGGCTAACCCTATGTGAAGCGGCCTGACTTCCCCCAGCCTTTTAGGGCGCAAATCTAGGCGGCGCTAAAGGGCAGCCAGCGCCCTTGGTCGTGCACCAGGCGCGAGCAGAGATGGGCCGGGCTTGGCTGGGCGGGCGTTTTAGGCTCTCCTGCTGGGTAGTCCGGGTCCCAGGGCAAAAAGATCACCCGTTCCTTACCATTGATCCATAAAAAAGGCTGCACGGGCTCCAAGCTGGCTTGGCGGGCAGAATCGAACAAATCATCCAAACTGGCGTGGGCCGCAAGCTCGCCCAATAGGCGCACCTGGGGCGGCGCCAATTCCACCCTGCCGGCCTGGTTCTCCGCCAAGGCCAGGGCCGGCCCCAGCCAAAGGCCCTGTGAGGTCTCCTTGAGATCGCTGGTGGCCTTTTGACCCTCCGGCATGAGAGCCAGGTAGAACATGGTGTCAAAGCGCTGCGGGCGGGCCGTGGGCGTTATCCAGCGGGCGTAAGGAATGAGCGTATCCAGGGCCGGCTGCAAGCCCAGATCGGCCATGGCTTCATTCAGGCTCTTTTGGCCCGCTTCCAATGCAACCAGAGCCTTGCCGCGCAAAGGCGCCTCCGCAAGCGCCGCCGCGGCGGGATCGCTGGCCAGAATCACCCCGGCCTCCTCCCACAGCTCCCGCAGGGCGCAGGTGCGCAGAGTTTGATCGGCTAAGGGCTCCCCCCCGTCAAAAGGCTCCACCTTGCCGCCGGGGAAGACAAAACGGTTGGGCATGAAGCTGCTGCCCGTGCGCCGTTTAAGCAGAAACAAGCCAAAAGGCTCATCCCCGCCGCGCGCTGCATCAAGAAGAATAACTGACGCTGACGCTTTGGGCTCCGCAGGGGTCATAATCACGCCTTTTTCATAAAACTTAGTTAATATTGCTGGCAGGTTATCATATTTATTCCTCGCCAAGCCATTTTTTCGCTAATCTGCCATTGACATAGGCCTAACCGGGGATTATGTTTTGAGCACATGCACATAATATTCTCATACCCATATAAGGAGACTTTAACATGAAAATAGCCATACCCAGCGAAGCGCCCGGCGGCTTGGAAGCTCCGGTTTCCCAGCATTTCGGACACTGTCCCGTCTTCACCATGGTCAGTGTGGATAACGGCCAGGTGGGGAATGTGGAGATCGTGCCCAATGTACCGCATCAGCAAGGCGGTTGCCTGGCGCCGGTTAACGCGCTTAAGGATGCCGGCGCCGAGGCCCTGGTGGCCGGCGGCATGGGCATGCGGCCCTTGAGCGGCTTCCAATCGGTGGGCATTGATGTTTACTTCAACGAAGGCGCCCCCACCGTGGCCGACGCCGTGCGCCTGGTGAGCGAGGGCAAAGCCAGGATTTTCGGCCCGGCCCAGACCTGCGGCGGCGGCGGCGACCACAATGGCGAAGGCCACTGCGGCAACCATTAGGCACATGCCAAAAGCAAGAGGCCCGGCTTATGCCGGGCCTCTTTTGTGTGGCCGCGCAAATCGTCAGTTGGGAGTACCGTTTCGCTTCCAGCGCTCCAGAAGGCTTAATAGCCTTTCCAGGCGGTCCGCCGCCTCTCGAGCCAATTCCTGCGCTCCAGCGTTATCGGAGAGCATCGGATCCAACTGATGCAGGCTGGCCAGGGCCGAGGTGACCGGAGCGCTCACCTCGCTGGTCACGAACTGCATGAACCTGAGCTTGGCCTGATCGCGCTCCTTGGCCAATTGGCGGTTCTTCAACACCAGGCTGCGGCGTTCCAGGGCCCGGGCCGCGATCACCCTGAGTTCGCCGGGTGTAAAGGGCTTGGGCAGAAAGTCATAGGCCCCGTGGCGTACCGCTTCCAAGGCGGCGCTCACCGTGGCATAGGCGGTTATCACCACCTTAATGCTCTCTGGGGCCAAGCTGGCTAATTCGTCCAACACCTCCAGCCCGGCCAGCTTGGGCATGGCCAAATCAACGAAGATGATATCCGGTGTGGACTCCTTGACCAGTTCCAGCCCCTCTTCACCATTGGCGGCCGTGCGTACCTGATAACCCTCGCGGATAAGCACCCGCGCGCAGGCTTCGCGCATGGACTCTTCATCATCAATCACGATGACGTTTGCTTTCTCGATGGGAACGCTACTCATGAACCTCTCCCGCAGGGAAGCACACGCGGCCGGGGGGGGAGAAAACGGGGATGGCGAAGACCAGGCCCGCCCCGGGGGCATTATTGGCGCTTAGGTGATTGTGCCTGGCTCCACCTGATCAGGTCAAGCCCTGTGTGGCAAAAGGCTAGAGGTTGGGGAAATAACTTTTCTACGACCCAAGGCCGTATTTGCGCATCTTTAAGCGCAAGGTCTTGCGGTCTATGCCCAAAGCCTGCGCCGTGCGAGTCATGTGTCCGCCCAAGCGATTCAAGGTTTTTTGAATGTGATGGCGCTCGACTTCGCTTAGCGACACCGGCTCCCCGGCAAGGCTTTCCCCTGGCGAGCGGGGCAAGGCTGATTCAATTTCGTCCTCTCCAATTTGGGGACCGGAAGCCATTACCATCAGACGTTGCACGGTATTCTGCAATTCCCGCACATTGCCCGGCCAATCATAAGCGCTCAGATGCTCCAGGGCCTGGGCGGTAATTCCGCGAACCCTGACCGCACTCATGCCCCGGTACAATTCCAGAAACAACTCCACCAAAAGGGGGATGTCCTCTGGACGCTGGCGCAAGGGCGGCAGATGCACCTCCATTACGTTCAGGCGGTAGAACAAATCCTCGCGGAAAGTGCCGGCTTTCACCGCCTGGGCCAAATCCAGATTGGTGGCGGCCACCAACCGGGTGTCCACTCTTATCACGCGGTTGGAGCCCACCTTGCAGATAGTGCGCTCTTCCACGGCCTTCAATAATTTGGCCTGAATCTCAAGGGAAATGTTGCCCACTTCATCCAAGAACAAAGTGCCGCCGGTGGAGAGCTCGAACTTGCCTATTTTGTTGGCCTCGGCTCCGGTGAAGGCGCCTTTGACATGGCCGAACAGCTCTGACTCGAAAAGCGTGGGCACCAAAGTGGAGCAGTCCACTGCTACAAAGGGATGATCGCGCCGGGGTGAAAGCTTGTGCAGGCGCCGGGCCAAGAGCCCCTTGCCGGTGCCGCTCTCACCGGTGAAAAGCACCGTGGTGTCCGTGGGCGCCAAGCGCTCCAACAAGTCAAGTATCTGCTGCATGGATCGCGAATTGGTGACCACCCGGCCCGGCGCGTTCCTGCGTTTCAATTCCTCTTTAAGGAAAAAGTTCTCCAGGGTGAGCCGGCGCTTTTCCGAGGCCATATCCACCGCGCGCCGGAGATCGGTGGGCGTGAAAGGCTTGGGCAGGAAATCAAAGGCGCCCAGCTTCATGGCCTCCACCGCGCTGGTCACCGAGCCATAGCCGGATATGACTATCACCACGGTTTCCGGGTCCTGCTCCTTGATCTGCCTGAGCACGTTCATGCCGTCCATCTCCGGCATGCGCAGGTCCAAAAGCACCACGTCATAGGCCCAGCGGTTCAACAGCGACAGGCCTTTGGTGCCGCTTTCAGCTAAATCAATGTCGTGGCCTGAGCGGGCAAGGGTATCCTTGCAAGCGTCCCGCATCAAACCGTCATCGTCGATCACAAGTATTTTTAGCTGATTAACCACAGCGTTCCAATTGAGGGAAAGATTGCACCATTTATTACATGCCTGCGTGGGCAGTGTCAACTAGTGGCCAAATGTCATTTTTTTGTTATCTTGTTATAACGTTCCTTCGGTTTTCTTGAATAAATCTAAATTGCGAGATGAACCATGCCTCCAACCGGCCTGGCCCTGCACACTGATTTCTACGAAATTACCATGTCCGCGGTCTACCACCAGCGGAACATAAATCAGACCGCCACCTTCAGTTTGTTCGCCCACGACCTGCCGCCTCAGCGGGGCTACATAGTGGCCGCCGGGCTGGAGGCGGCCTTGGATTATTTGGAAAGCTACGCCTTCGGCCAGGAAGACATCGCCTACCTGCGCTCCTTGGGACGTTTCGAGGAGGGATTCTTGCAGCGGCTGGCCCAACTTCGCTTCACGGGCGATGTCTGGGCCCTGCCCGAAGGCACGGTCTGCTTTGCCGAAGAGCCCCTGTTGGAAGTTACCGCGCCCATTATTGAGGCGCAGTTGGTGGAGACCCATCTTATACAAACCATAAACCTCCACAGCACCTTGGCCTCCAAGGCGGCGCGCTGCATGGGCGCGGCCCAGGGCCGGCCCTGCATAGATTTCAGCCTGCGGCGCTGCCAAGGCCGGGACGCCGGATTCGCGGTGGCGCGCTCCTCGGCCTTGGTGGGCTTTGTGGGCACCAGCAATGTGGAGGCGGCCCGGCGTCTGGGCACCGCGCCGGTGGGCACCATGGCCCACTCCTTTGTCGAAGCCTTTGGCGACGAGGCGGAGGCCTTCCGCGCCTTCAGCCAGGTTTTTCCGGATCATACCGTCACCCTGGTGGACACCTATGACACCGAGGCGGGCCTCAGAAACAGCATCGAGGTGGCCAAGGAGCTTATGGCCAGCGGCCACGAGCTGGTGGGCATCCGTTTGGACTCGGGCGATCTGGCGGGCCTTAGCGTCATGGCCCGCCGAATGCTGGACCAAGCCGGGCTCAAGGAAGTCAAGGTCGTGGTTTCCGGCAGCCTGGACGAGCACCGAATCCAAGAAATGCTGGCAGCCGGCGCAGCCATCGATATCCTGGCCGTGGGCACCAAAATGGGCTCCTCGGCCGACGCCCCTTATCTGGATTTGGCCTACAAGCTGGTGGCCTATGACGGCGAGCCCACCTTGAAGCTTAGTAGCGGCAAGGAATCCTTGGTCATGCCCAAACAGATTTGGCGCAACCTGGGCCGGGACGGCAAAATTGAATCCGACCTGTTGGGCCTAAGAACCGAACAGAACCAGGGGCAGGCCCTCCTGCAACCCGTGATGTATCAGGGCAAAAGAACCGGTCCCCGGCTCTCCTGGCGGGAAGCCGGCAAAGGGTTCGCGGCCGAGATGGCCACCCTGCCCCCGCCATGCCTGGAGCTCGACCGGCCCGGCCGGGTGCCCGTACAGGTCAGTCCCGCACTCAAAGCCTTGCAAGATAAAACCCGCCAAACCTTCCTGGAGCGTCAAGCAAAGAGCTTCTAGTTTGTGCTACCCTGATGGTATGAGGCCGCTAGCAAGCTTCGCCGGCCCTGACAACCCGTGCTTGGCGGCCACTTGCCATCACCGGTGCAATGGGAGGAGGCGTCATGAGCATCATCACGGTTTCAGGCGAAATGGGCTCCCTGCGCGACGAGTTAGCCATGGAAATATGCCAGCGGGGAGGTTTGGAGTGCGTAGACCGCCGCACCTTAATGGAATCGGTGCGCGGCCTGGTGGACATTTCCCGTGACGAGCATCAGCTGCTGGCCGAGCAGGGCCCCGCCATGCTGGACATGGGCAGCCGGCGGAGGAGGGTCTTTGCCGCCTTCCTGGAATCGGTGGTGCTGCAATACGCCCAGAAGGACAAGGTGGTGCTGGTGGGCCGCGGCGCCAATCTGCTTCTGCGGCTGGTTCCCGCCGTGCTGCGGGTGCGCACCACCGCACCCTTGGAACTG
>CAZDRW010000033.1:0-13463 GCA_964507555.1 uncultured Desulfarculaceae bacterium | reverse complement strand
CTGAGAGATTCGTTCGAACTCGGCCTGCACTTGCTTGGCTACCGCTGGATGCACGATGGCGTTTAATTTTTCCCGCGCCTTTTGGTCACTGAATATTTGTTCCCGCAAACGGCGACGGTCCAACTCGCCATCGCTATCCAAAACCTCCTGTCCGAAGGCCTCCACAACACTCTTCAGCCCGGGCGAGCCCTTGGCCACAGCTTCACGGGCGATAACATCGGTGTCGATCAATCGCGCGCCCAGTTCCACAAACATGGCGGCCACAGCGCTTTTCCCGCTGGCTATGCCTCCGGTGAGGCCCAGCTTAAACACGGTCAGCCTCCTCCAGCGTGCGCAGTACCGTCCTAAAATCCAAAGGCAAGGGCGCCACTATGTCCAAACGCTTTCCGCTGATGGGATGACTCAACCCCAACTCCAAGGCATGCAGCATTTGGCGGTTGGCCTTCTTGAGTGCCTCGGCAACCGGTTCCGGAGCGGAGCGGCGTTGACGCCTACCTCCATAGGTGGCGTCGGAAGCCACAGGATAACCGGCTTCGCTCAGGTGCACTCTAATTTGGTGGGTGCGACCGGTTTTTATTTTCACCCGTAAGAGGCTTAAGCCTGAATTGAAACGGCGCGCCACTTGCCATTGACTTTGAGCAGGCTTGGTGTGGCGGCCTTGGGATGACATGCGCTTGCGATCCACCGGATGCCGTCCTATACCTGATGCCACTTCGCCCTTTAGGGGCGGGGCGCCCCAAACCAAAGCCAGATAGGTCTTATCCACTAGGCCGGCCGCGAAAGCGGCAACCAAGCCGCGGTGTGCCATATCCGATTTGGCCGCCACCAACGCTCCCGAGGTGTCCTTGTCCAGGCGGTGCACTATGCCGGGCCGCAGTTTGCCCCCCACGCCGGCGAGCCCTCCCTGGCAATGATGTAAAAGGCCATGCACCAAAGTGCCCTGGCTATGGCCAGGCGCGGGGTGAACCACCAAGCCGGCTGGCTTGTTGATTACTATCAGGTGCTCATCCTCGAAGAGTACCTGCAAATCCATGGCCTGAGGAATTAGTTCGCTGGGCTCGGGATCGGGAAGTACCACGCCTATGGTCTGCCCGGCGCGCACCTTTAGCGCAGCCCTGGCCGGCCCTCCATCCAAAGTAATAAAGCCGTCGCGCAGGAGACGCTGCACCTGACTGCGGGAAAAATCATTGCCCAGCAACTCTTGGGCCACAACATCCAGCCTGCGGCCCTCGGCCTCTGCAGGTACGTTAACCATCTGTGTATTCATGCTTGATAATGGCGGGGTTGAATGGAAACCACCCCATTTGCTTGATTCTACTGGTTAGCCAACCAACAGTCCGAAAAAAACGAAAAATGCCAACTCAATGTCCACCTACTATGTTCAACCTAATGCTAAACGGCTTCAAACCGGTTTTTATATATCTTGGATATTACGGAGTTTAGTCCGGCAATTTAAAAAAGTTGATCCGTCAGAGCTTCCGCCTGCAGCGATTTCGATAAGGTTTAAGCATCTAACGTCATAATATCCGCGACTTAGCCTTCTAGGCACTGGCGGTGAAAAAGCTTTCCACCTCGGCTTCGATAGATTCCTCGGTGGCCTTGCGGGCGATGGAAATCTCCTTGACCAAGAGATTACGGGCAGTGTCAAGCATCTTGCGTTCGCCAAAGGAAAGCTCTTTGTCCGAGCGCAAAAGAAAAAGATCGCGAAGCACCTGGGCCACTTCAAAGACCGATCCGGTCTTGATTTTTTTCATGTAATCGCGGTAGCGGCGGTTCCAGGTCTGATTCTCGATGACCACATCGTGGTCCTTGAGGATGGCGTAGACCTTTTTTACTTCCCGGGAGTTTATTACGGGGCGCAGTCCCACTTGCTCGGCATTGCCGGTGGGGACCATGATGACCATGTCATTTTCCATGATACGCAGAATATAAAAGCGATGCGCCTCCCCGCTTATCTTCTTTTCTTCCACTGCTTCTATGACACCCACCCCGTGGGCGGGATATACTGCAAGCTGTCCCACCTTGTACATGGGCCGCACCTCAAACGATTCCATTGGGGGTTAATACTAGATAACTCTCCTGAATTGCTATTTTATCACTTTTTTGCCCGCTGTCAATGACAAAGGATGTGAGGATTGTAACAATACTGCCGGGCCTGAAAACCGCCCGGAATGCACAAAAAAAGGAGCCGGCTCCTTAACGGAGCCAGCCCCTATCCATACGTTATCTGGTGCTAAGGCTTAGCCGAGCAGACCGGAGTAACCCAGCAGCACCGGAGCCAGCACCAAGCTCACCACGCTCATCAGCTTGATGAGGATGTTCATGGCCGGGCCCGAGGTGTCCTTGAAGGGGTCACCCACGGTGTCGCCCACGACCGCGGCCTTGTGGTTGTCGGAACCCTTGCCGCCATGGTGGCCTTCCTCGATGTACTTCTTGGCGTTATCCCAAGCGCCGCCAGCGTTAGCCATGAAGAGAGCCATGAAGGCACCCATCACGGTGGCGCCCAAGAGCATGCCGCCCAAGGACTTGGGACCAAGTATGAATCCCACCGCCACGGGAGCCAGAACCGCCATCAGGCCGGGAGCCATCATCTCTTTGATGGCGGCGCCGGTGGCGATGGCAACGCAGGTGGCCGGATCCGGCTCCGCGCCTTCCTTGCCTTCCAAGAGGCCGGGGATCTCGCGGAACTGACGGCGAATCTCCTCAACCATCAAGAAGGCGGCGCGGCCCACGGACTCCATGGTCATGGCGGCGGCCATCATGGGCACGATGGCGCCCAGGAACACGCCGATAACCACCATGGGGTCGGTCATGTTGATGACCGTGATGCCGGCGGCCTGGGTGAAGGCCACGAACAGGGCCAAAGCGGTCAGCGCGGCGGAGCCGATGGCAAAGCCCTTGCCGATGGCGGCAGTGGTGTTGCCCAGGGCGTCCAGGGAGTCGGTGATCTTACGGGTCTCCGGCCCCAGGCCGGCCATCTCGGAGATGCCGCCGGCGTTGTCAGCGATGGGGCCGTAGGCGTCCACCGTCATGGTGGCGCCCACCGTGGCCAGCATGCCCACGGCGCTCATGCCGATGCCGTAGATACCGGCGACCTTGTAGCCGACGTAGGTGGCAATCGCGATGCCCAGGATGGGCAGGTAGGTGGAGCGCATGCCCACGGCCAGACCGGAGATGATAACCGTGGCCGGTCCGGTGGCAGTGTTCTCGGCAATGTGCTTAACCGGCGAACCGCTGGTGTAGTACTCAGCCAAGAGGCCGATGGCGATGCCGCAGAGCAGACCGCTGACCACTGCCCAGAAGGGACCGGTTTTAAGGCCCAGGCCAGTGGAGATAAAGTAGGTCAGGATGGCGAAGATGATGGCCGCCACAAAGGTGGTGTAGCGCAGGGCGCCGGCCGGCGAGCCCTTTTCAAACACCTTGATGGAGAACACGCCCACAAAGGAGGCCAAGAGGCCGGCCATGACCGTAAGCATGGGGCAGGCCATCAGAGCCAGCCTGGAGCCCTCGGTCAAGCCCATGGCCTGCAAGTCGGCCGCACCGATGGTGGCGGCAATGGCGATGGTGGCGATGATCGAACCGCAGTAGGACTCGAAGATATCCGCGCCCATGCCCGCGATGTCGCCCACGTTGTCGCCCACGTTGTCGGCGATGACGCCCGGGTTGCGGGGGTCGTCCTCGGGGATGCCCGCCTCGACCTTGCCCACCAAGTCAGCGCCCACGTCGGCGGCCTTGGTGTAGATGCCGCCGCCCACGCGCGCAAACAGCGCGATGGAGCTGGCGCCCATGGCGAAGCCGTTGATGTACTGGGCGGTGGTGGGATCACCACCGAATTTCCAGAACCAGAAGCCCACGCCCAACAGGCCTAGGGAGGCCACGGACAGACCCATGACCGAACCGCTGAAATAGCTGACGTTCAGAGCCTTGGCCTGGCCGTGCTTGTTGGCCGCCTCGGCGGTGCGGGAGTTGCCGCGGGTGGCGGCGGTCATGCCCGAGTAGCCGGCCAGAATGGAGCACAGAGCGCCGGTCACAAAGGCGATGGCGGTCCAGGGAATTTTCGAGGTGGGAATCTTGGCATCCACCACCAGCCAAAGCAGAATGAACACGATGACGATGAAGAATGAGAGCACGGTGTACTCTTTCTTCAAAAAGGCCATGGCGCCGGTGTGAATCTGCTCTTCCAGCTTTTGCATCAGCGCGTTGCCATTAGGCTGCTTTTTCACGTATCCATAAATAAGATACGCGATGACCAGCCCAAGGATGGCTAGATAGGGCGCGTATACGGTAAATCCTTGCATTACCCCTCTCCTCCTCCTGTGAAAACACTGTGGAACTGTTGCATGGCCTCCGCAACCCCGCGGTTCAGGATTGCCTCAAGACAATCCGCGGCCATGGCGACCACTTTCTCAACCAACTCGCGCTGATCAGCGTACCAGCCATTCAGCACGTAACTTTCGACCGGTTCGTCATAGCGGGGGCGGTCAATGCCCACTTTCAGGCGGATGAACTCACCATCCCCCAGGTGCTGGATTAGGGACTGAACTCCTTTGTGTCCGCCGGAGCCGCCCTTGCGGGCTATTTTCAGCCTTCCCAGCTCCAGGTCCAGATCATCGTGAACCACCACCAGACGATCCGGCCCCACATCGAAATAGTGCATCAGACTGGCGGCGGCCTGGCCGCTCAAGTTCATGTAGGTCTGCGGCAGAGCCAGGATTACGTTCACCCCCCCCACCCTGCCCTTTTCCCACAGCGCGCTCAAGCTTTGCCGCCCCAGGCCGAGGCCATGCCGGCGGCCCAACTCCCGGACCACGTCCGCGCCCAGGTTGTGCCGGGTGCCGTCGTAACGCGAGCCCGGGTTTCCCAGGCCCAGCACCAGCATGGGGCCAAAGGCCTCCGAGCCGGCCAAAACAGCCTACTCTTTGGCTTCGGACTCGGCCTCGGCCTCCGCCTCGCCAGCCTCCTCGCCCTCGGCGCCTTCTTCGCCCTCCGCTTCCTCTTCAGGCAGCTCAACGACGGACGGCCGCTGGCAAGATGCCACCGCGAAGTCTTCGTCCCAAGCGGCCTCAACGCCATCGGGCAGAGTCACCTCACTAGCCATCATCGAATCGCCCAACTCAAGGTGGGCAACATCTACGGTGATGGAGTCCGGAATATCCGCCACCAGGCCATTGACCATGATGCCGTAGGCCGCCTGGTTCAGGATGCCGCCTTCACCCAGCCCAACGGGCTCGCCCACCAGCTCCAGGTAAACTTCCAGGCTGAGTTTCTTGTCCGGGCGGATCTCCAAGAAGTCCACGTGGCGGAACTTGCGCCCGATCTGGTCCATCTGCAGTTCCTGCAGCATGGCCATGCGCGGAGTGGAGTCGCCCTCCACCTTGAGTTCCAAAAAGGCCACGTCCCCCGCCACTTGGCTGAGCACCTTTTTGAGGTCCTTCACCGCCACTGCCAGGCTTTCGGCCTTTTCCTGGGTGCCATAAATGACGGCGGGGATCATGCCCTCGGTGCGCAAGCGGCGCGCCGCGCCTTTACCGGTTTGTTCCCGGCGAGCGACCGCCAGAGGTATCTGTTGCATGGTTCAAATCTCCTCCCTCCGGTGCCGCATCTTGCCGGCGGCTGTAGCCGGAGTCAAATGATAATAATGCATTATTTCACAAAAGGCAAATATTTTCCTGGCACGGTTTGGTGCCGATATTGTCATACAAATAAAGAGCTTACCGAGTCCTCCATGTGTATGCGCCTGATCGCCTCGCCCAGCAGCCGGGCCACCGACAGGCTTATTATTTTATCCTCAGCCCCGGAAGCCTCTGGGATGGGGATGGTGTTGGTCACTATCACCCGAGAGATGGGGCTTTCCTTCAGGCGAGTCATGGCCGGCCCGCTTAGCACCGCGTGAGCGGCGCAGGCCCAGACCTCGCGCGCGCCGTTTTCCATGAGCGCGCGGGAAGCCTCGGTGAGGGTGCCGGCGGTGTCAATCATATCATCGAGCACCACGGCTAGCTTGCCATGCACGTCGCCGATGATGTGCATGGCCTGGGCGACGTTGGCCTTTTCGCGGCGTTTGTCGATGATGGCCAAGCCGCATTGCAAACGGGTGGCAATGGCCCGCGCGCGCTCCACGCCGCCAGCATCGGGGCTTACAATCACCGTATCGCCCTCGATGTGCGTGCGGAGATAATCCAGCATGACGGGCGCTGCAAAGAGGTGATCCACCGGGATGTTGAAGAACCCGCCAATCTGACCAGCGTGCAGATCCATGCAAAGCACGCGGCCGGCGCCAGCAGTGACGATTAAGTCCGCCACCAGCTTGGCGGTAATCGGCACCCGGGGAGCCACTTTGCGGTCTTGGCGGGCATAGCCGTAATAAGGGATCACGGCGGTGATGCGTCGGGCGCTGGAGCGGCGGAAGGCATCCACCATGATGAGAAGCTCCATCAGGTGGTCGTTAACCGGCGGGCTGGTGGATTGTATCACGAAAACATCCACCCCGCGTACGTTCTCACCCACCTCAACAAAGACCTCACCGTCGGAAAAACGGCGCACCATGACCTGGCTCAAGGGCAGGTGCAGGTATTGGCAGATCTCCTCGGCCAGCTGGGGATTGCTGTTGCCGGTGAAGACTTTAAGCTTGTCAAACATAGGTCATTCAACCTCTTTGCACCGAAAAGACCCGCCCCTCGGCCGGGCGGGGCCTGGGGCGCCTAGTCGGCACATAAATATTCATTGGCTGGGGTGGCAGGATTCGAACCTGCGAATGCGGGTTCCAAAGACCCGTGTCTTACCACTTGACGACACCCCAACTCGCCGGCAACCGAACCGGCTGCCAGACAAAATCTATATCTGATCCGCCACCTTTTCTCCAGAATCCATCATGCGATGGTATTCCCCCAGCACCTGGTCCTCAATCATTTGTCGCGTTTCCCGGTTGAGAGGATGCGCCGTATCCTGATACGTGCCGTCTTTGCGCTTTTTGCTGGGCATGGCCACAAACAGGCCTTTGTGTCCCATGATTATCTTGAGATCGCGCACCAAGAAGCATGAATCAAAGGTTATTGTGGCGTAAGCTTTAAGACGATCCTCCTCAACGGGGAAAACCCTGACCTCTGTAACCTCCATGCTGGCCCCCTAACCAAGTTTCCCCTAAGGCCTTATCCATAGCCCCGGCAGGCACACACCCACCAATCGCGGTGGTTGGCTAAGCGCTCCGCTGCCTGGGCGGCGGCCCCGGCGTCCGGAAACACTCCAAACACCGTGGGTCCACTGCCTGACATCAGGGCGCCCATTGCCCCTGCCTCCCGGAGCGCATTCCGCAGGTCTTCCAGCTCAGGGAAGGCCTTTTGCGCGGCAAGCTCCAGATCGTTTCTCAGGAGCCCACCCAGGTACGGTGCTGCCTCAGGCGGGCGGTATATTGTATTAACTGCTGACGGATTTGTCCATGCCAAATCCCATTCAGCGTAAATCAAGGCCGTGGAGACCGGAAAACCTGGGTTAACCAGCACATAGTCCAACAAGGGGAAATCCGTCCAAGGCTCTACCTTTTCGCCGATTCCAGTGCACCAAGAGGTTGCCCCAGCCAAAAAAAAGGGGACGTCCGCGCCCAAGGACACCGCCAACTCGACCAAGCGCTCAGGCGGCAACAAGCCGTCATGCAACGCATTCAAGCCCATAAGCGCGGTGGCTGCATCCGATGACCCCCCGCCCAATCCCGCCGCTATTGGCACCTTTTTACTTAGATGCAAGGCCGCCCGGGGTTTGCGGCCCGCGGCTTCAAACCAAAGCCGGGCTGCCTTTTCCGCCAAATTGCCACTAGTTAACCCTTGATCATCGCAGGTGAATATCAATTCAGATGCCTGATCATCAATGGTTAATTCATCGCCCAAGCTTAACGTCTGCATCAAGGTGGCCAATTCATGATATCCATCGGGGCGACGGCCCAGCACTTTTAGGTGCAAGTTCACCTTAGCTGGAGCGAATAGCGTCAAGCGCATGGCCGCCAAACCTTTTGTTCGTATGAACTCAAAAGTCAAAGCGTCAGGGGGGCCCAGACGGGCCCCCCTGGCTTAGATAACATATATATCCTATTTAGGCTTTTTAATCACTACGAACAATGTTCCTTCGCGGCGCTGAATCAGAAGCAGAAGTCCGTCGCCGGGTTTGAGGTCCTTAGCAATCTTCTTGAATTGCTTTACGCTCTTCACCGGCTTCTGAGCCGCCTCCAGGATAACGTCTCCCCGGTTCAACCCGGCATCGGCGGCTGGGCTGTTTGGCTCCACCCCGGTAATCACCAGGCCCTTGGCTTCTGCTATGCCCAACTGCTTTGCCAAATCCGGATTAAGCTCTTGCAAACCCATACCCAGGTCCACATCGCCGGTTTCCCCGGATGGCGCCGCGGCCATTTGATCTTCTTTCAATTCACCGATCGTCACGCTGATTTTCTTTTTCTCGCCGCCGCGGATCAGCGCCAACTCGGCTTTTTCACCCACTGGCGTGGTAGCCACCATGCGCGGGAGATCATGGGTGTCTTTAACCGCCTTGCCGTTAAACTCCATGATAACGTCGCCGCGCTTCAAGCCGGCCTTCTCAGCCGGGCTGCCGCCAATGACGTCGGCCACCAAGGCTCCATGGTCTTCCTTTAGGTTGAACTTTTCAGCCAATTCCTTGGTCACCGGCTGTATGTACACGCCCAGCCAGCCTCGCACTACCCTGCCCTTTTCGCGCAACTGCTTCATAACGGTTTTGGCCAGATTGATGGGGATGGCAAAACCGATTCCCTGGCCCTGGGCAACGATGGCGGTGTTGATGCCCACCAGGCGGCCATCCATATCTATGAGCCCGCCACCGGAGTTGCCGGGATTGATGCTGGCGTCGGTTTGAATAAAATCGTCATAGGGGCCTGCACCGATAATGCGGCCTTTGGCGCTCACTATGCCGGCGGTGACCGTGTTTTCCAAGCCAAAGGGATTGCCCATGGCCAGCACCCAGTCCCCCACCCGCAGCTTGTCCGAGTCGCCCAGCTTGATGTAGGGGAAGTCTTTTTTACCCTTGATCTTGATCAGCGCGAGGTCTGTCTTTTTATCGCGGCCTTTTATCTCGGCCTCGTATTCGGCGCCGTCTTTGAGCTTAACCATGATCTGATCGGCGCCGGCGATCACGTGGTTGTTGGTTAGAACATAGCCTTCTTCATCGATTATCACGCCGGATCCCAAGGAGCGCTGCTTGAACTCCTTGGGCGGCATGCCGGGTCCGCCGGGTCCGCCCGGACCACCGAAGAAACGGCGGAAGAATTCATGCAGGTCGCGAGGATTATCGCCCTGATCAGACCCCTGCTGCTGATCCCTTTGTTGAAAGAGACCGCTCATCGGGCCGTTTTTAATGGTCTTGACCGTTCTGATGTTCACCACCGCCGGCGCCGCATCCTTCACCAGATCGGCAAAAGAGCCGGGGCGATCGGCGGCAAATACGGCCGGCGCCGCTTGACCAATACCTATCAGCAGGGTCATTGCGGTTAGGATTGCAAAAAATCTAAAAAGTTTCATACAAAGCACCTCCTAAATATCCATGCGTGCGTCTAGCGGTTAAGGCGCACATAGGCCAGGCGCAGTTCAGTAAGCGCGTGGTCGATGAGCTTTTGCTCCTCCGGCGTAAGATTACCCTTGGTTTTGTCTTTAAGCATGCCCAGGGTGTCGATGGTATGCCGGGCCAAATCCCGATCCATCCGGGCCTGGCCGGTGTTGGGGTCTGGAATCTGGCCAAGATGCATCATGGCCGCATGGCTTAGGGACAAGATCAAGCCGCTGAATTCAACCGGCGGAAGAGGACCTCCTGCCTCAGACTGCGTTGACCCAGCTGCTTCATCCTGAGCCTTTGCCTGCTCAAACTGGGCTTCGGCCTTAGCCTCGCTTTGCTTTGCAGGAGATTCACTTGGGTTACCAGCGGTGGGCTCGCCTTTGGATTTCTCGGCCTCCCGCTCGGCTTGGGCTTCCTCCTCCGCACGAGCGGTGCCGTCGGGGTTGAAACCACGATGGTCTTTGACGGAAAAGCCTTTCTCCTCATCGCTCATAAGGCAGACACCTTCCTTAGCGGCCAATGGGTTTGGCGGCAGGCCAACGTCCTTTGGCCGCTCAGCTATTACTGTACAACCTCCTCTATTTGAGGAGGCTTTTT
Organism: uncultured Desulfarculaceae bacterium; assembly: GCA_964507555.1. Classification (GTDB taxonomy): domain Bacteria; phylum Desulfobacterota; class Desulfarculia; order Desulfarculales; family Desulfarculaceae; genus Desulfocarbo. The sequence continues at coordinate 3,302 of CAZDRW010000033.1, read as the reverse complement.
GGCCTGCACTGCTAATAAATATATGACTGAGCCGAGCGTGCCGCAAGCACAAGGACCCGGCCAGAGTACTGACCGGGTCCTTGTTAGGATATCTTAGTATGCCAAAACGTCATTGGGGGGCGTTGACCGCGTTCTCCGCTTCGCCCGTCTTTAGGTATTTGGCCATTTGTTTGGCTACAGCCACGGCCACGTTTTCCTGGGCTTCATAAGTATTGGCGCCCAAATGGGGAGTGCAGCAAACGTCGCCAGCCGACAGGATGCGGCTGTTGGCGGGCAGCGGCTCCTCGGTGAACACATCCAGGGCGGCGCCGGCCAGGTGGCCATCGGCCAAAACGTCGCAGAGAGCTTCCTCATCCACGATGCCGCCGCGGGCGCAGTTGATCAGATAAGCACCTTTTTTCATCTTATGCAGGTTCTCTGCATTGAACAGGCTGGAGGTCTCCTTGGTCTTGGGCACATGGATGGAGATGTAATCCGAGCTGGTCAGGAGATCCTCGAAGCTAACCGGCTCGGCGCCGCGCTCCTTGATCTGCTGATCCGAAAGGAAGGGATCGAAACCCAGAACCTTCATCTTCACGCCCTTGCCCAACTCCGCCAGGATAGCGCCAATATTGCCTAGGCCCACGATGCCCAAGGTCTTGCCCTTGATCTCGTGGCCGCGAAGCTGCTTCTTTTCCCATTTACCCTGGGCGAGCCCCGCATGGCCTCGGGCGATATGGCGGCTGAGCGCGAAAATATGGCCCATGGCCAGTTCCGCCGCAGCGTTGGAATTCTGTCCCGGGGTGTTCATGACCACCACGCCGTGCTCGGTGGCAGCGGGGATGTCCACGTTGTCAAGGCCGGTTCCGGCCCGGCCCACCACTTTGAGCTCGCCAGCGGCGTCCAAAAGCTCTTTGGTCACTTGGGTGGCCGAGCGGATCACCAGACCTTGCGCGCCCTTGATGGCTTGATAAAGCTCCTCGGGCTTGAGACCGGTTTTGATCTCCACCTCAAAGCCTTCTTCTTTGAATATGTTGACCCCAACGTCTCCGATTGGATCTGAAACCAGGATCTTCATGGCTATTTGCCCTCCCCGAAAACGCGCTGGGCCGCGGCTACGCCGGCGCCCATCTCAAAGGAATAGCCCAAGCCGGCCAAAGCCATCTCAATGGCGCTAATAGCCTGCAAGGTATCGAACTCATTAATATAGCCCATATGGGCCACCCGGAAGATCTTGCCCTTGGCCTGGGCCTGGCCGCCGGCGATAAAGATGCCGTATTTATCTTTCAACCACTTGACCACGTCCTGAGCGTCCATGTTGTCGGGCACTTTGACTGCGGTCAAGGCGGGAGACGGGTTCTCCTTGGAGTACAGTTCCAAGCCCCAGGCCTGCACCGCCGACTTGAAGGCCTTGGACTTGACCTCTACCTCGGCCCACAATTTTTCAATTCCATTCTCTTCAATGAACTGGAAAATATCCAAAAGGCCAATGAACAGAGGCACCGGACTGGTAAAGGCGCCCTTATTCTGTCCCTGGCTTTTGAGCTCCTTTTCCCAGGAGAAATAGAACTTGGGAAGCTTGCTGGTTTTCATCATTGCCAAGGCCTTGGGACCAATGGAGGCGAAGGCCAGGCCAGGAGGCAACATTAGAGCCTTCTGGGAGCCGGAAATCACCACGTCCAAGCCCCACTGGTCGGTGGGAATGTTGTAGGCGCCCAGCGCGCTCACCGCGTCCACCACCAGGACCGCACCAGTGTCCTTGGTCACTTGGGCCAGATCCTTAATTGGGTGATCCACGCCGGTGGAGGTTTCCAAAGCCTGCACATAAACCGCCTTTATGGACGGGTCTTTGGCAAGCAGGTCTTTGATGGTTTCAGGCTTAACCGCCAGACCCCAATCCACGTCCACGTTGATGGGCTGGCAGCCGTAAGCCTCCAAAATTTCAGTCCACCGCTCACCAAATTTACCGCCGCGTATGGCAATGGCCTTGTCGCCGGGGGAAAGCAGGTTGGCCACCGAAGACTCCATGGCGCCGGTGCCGCTGGAACAGAAGGTGAGCACCTCGTTCTTGGTCTGGAATATTTTCTTGAGGCCCTCGCGCACTTGACCAATGATAGCCATGAAATCAGCCGAGCGATGATGAATCAAAGGCTGGGCCATGGCCAGCAGGGTGCGGGGAGGAACCGGGGTGGGTCCGGGCGCCAATAAAGAGACCTTCTTCATGGGTTAGCTCCTTGCTGTTGACAAATAACTTGGCTTAATTGGTTTTGCTTAGCCATAACGCAAAAAGACTGGGGCATTCCCGCCACCAACGCCACGGCAGCCGAGGCAAGGAACCAATGGCCAAGTCCTTGCTCCAGCTAAGCAAAAAGCCCGTCCTCGTAGACAGGGCCGGGGCTTCTATGTCTCCGGATTCACTATACCTATCCAAAACTACTTATTATGTCAAGGGTTTTCTACCAATTCACCAACTATATAGGATATCGCCCCTAAGAAAAAGAGGGGCCGGGCTTTTGCCCGGCACCTCTTGGGGTGTTCATAGTAACTATTAATTGTCTAGAAGATGAAGCGGAACTGTACGCCCAGCATCCACTCGTTGCCCTGATCCTTGCCGGTCTCCGGGCTGTCGCCGTGATCAAAGTAGGAAAGCTCGGGGTGCACGCCGAAGTACTTATTAACCTGATAGGGCACGGCCACAAAATAGGCCTTGCGATCAGTGTTATCATCCTTCCAACCGTTGCGCTTCCAGGAATCGTTCTCGAATTTTTCGTAACCGACGCCGCCGATGAGAGTGAGAGCGCCGATCTGGTACTCCAAGCTCAAGAAACCGCCGGTGACAAAGGTGTCCTGGATCTTCTGGCTTTTGGTGCTGTGGGTGGGCCCGGTGATGGAGGGATAAAACGGATATTCCACAGCGAAGTTCTTGCCGTGGTGGGCCTGGAACTTCACGGTGAACGCACCGGTTTTAAACATCATCGGCAGCACGACGGCGAATGTATCGAAATAATCGTCCGGGCCAGAAACGCCTTCGTATGAGTGCCTTACAAAGTTCACGCCGGGGTGAGTCATGAACCCGCCAGCCTTGAACATACCGGTGAGGCTCATCCTGGGCAGCACAAAATAGATATCGTGGCCGTCATGAGCAGACTTGTAGCGCGGTTCTTCGAGCGCGAACTGGACGCCCCAAGTATCCGTATTGATGGTCAGCTGCACCTGCGGCACCCGGTGCGGCCACAGGAGGCCCCAGCCAAAAAGCAGCAAGTGGGCATTGTTGTTCAAGCCCACATACTGTTTCGGGTGATAAGCCAAAGAACCGAACCAGT
>CAZDRW010000032.1:6266-13578 GCA_964507555.1 uncultured Desulfarculaceae bacterium | reverse complement strand
TGCCGGAAGATCTGGCAGTAGCAGACGGGTTCTACGACCTCCAGCGGCTCCTGGTTCGAAAACGGCTCCAACAGCCGCAACTGGGATCCCGGTCGGACCTCCAATCAGACCATGGATGACGAGTTCAACAACAAGAACGTGTTCATCGGGCGCATCTACGCCACCTATCTGCCCAAGTGGGCGCCGGGCCTGGAAGTGACCGCGGGCAAGTTCAAGAACACCTTTATGCACACAGACATCATGTGGGATCCGGATGTGAACCCGGAAGGCATGTACGAGCGTTATCAGTACAAGGGCTGGAAGAACTTCCAGCCTTTCCTGCACTTCGGCCAGATGGTGGTTTCCGAAAACAACAAGACCGAAGACGCCTTCTTGTTCGTCTGGCAAGCCGGCGCGGTGGTCAATTTGGCGAGTAGTATAAAGTGGACTATCGCCGGGTCATTCTATGACTGGCAGAATCCCAACCTGAGCGATTTGAGCAAGGTGGAGGGCTCCAGCGCGGGCAATAGCGTGGATGGGAACGGCAGATACATCTATGACTACAAGCTGTGGGAAGGCATAACCTTTGTGGAATTCAAGGTGGCCAAGACGCCCATCAAGCTGTGGTTTGATTACATACAGAACACCGACGGCAACGTACCCTCTGACAACGACACCGCTTGGTCCACTGGTTTCCAAGTGGGCCAAACCAAGAAAAAGGGCGACTGGGCGTTTTACTTCAAGTACGCCGAGATCGAACCCGATGCGCTGGTGGGCGCGGTCACGGACGGCGATTTCTACGGAGCCAACCGCAAGGGCTACAAGGCCCAATTCCGCTACCAACTCTACGATCCCTGGACCGCGGCGTTGAGTTGGTTCCAGACCGATACCATGGTGGGGCCGGAAAACAGCGAAAACCGGCTGCAGTTCGATTTCATCTTCAAGTTCCGTTTGTAAGCGAAGCTCTTTTGCCTAAGGAACCTGACTCCAGCCGGGCCGTCCTCCATCACAGGGAGGACGGCCCGGTCGCCTTTCGCCGCCAGGACGGGTAAAAAGTAGTTCCCGGCGTGGTGGGGCCGATGCTAAGCTTTGGCTTTATCGCATCCTTGCGGGAGAAAGATCAAGGTGCTGTTTAAAAAGAAATTCGTTACGGTCCCCGTGGCCCAGGGCAAGTTGAGCGACCACAGTCCGGAGTTGAGCCAGGTGTTGGAGATGAGCAACTACCTGGCCCGCGTAAAAGGGCTGAAGGAGGTGCTGGACAACGGTCTGAAGAAAATGATGCTCCAGTTTACGATGGAGTATGGGCGCGTCTATCTGCTGAACCATTCAGGCGACCGCCTGCTGCTTGAATCCTCCCAAGGAATCGAGGTGGCGGGCCTGGAGAGCATGGGGATCAATGAAGGCTTTTCAGGCAAGGCGGCGCGCACCGGCTGTTTCATAGCCCAATGTATTTCGGATATGGAGAATCGCAAGCGGGCTAAATTGTTGGCCGCCCGTGGGCTGGAGTCGGTGATTTGCCTGCCCTTGATCGCCATGGATAGTACGCTGGGGGTGATGAATTTGGCCGCCAGCCGAATCATCGAACTGGATATGCCCACCATCGACCTTATGGTGGTGCTGGGTAACCTGATCGCCGTGAACATCCTAAACGCGCGCCAAGCCCAGGCCCTGGAGGACAAGGCTCGCGCTTTGGCGGTGCAAAAGGAATCCATCCAATTCTTCGCCTACACCGCTTCCCATGACCTTAAAAGCCCGGCCACGGCCATCCACGGCCTGGCCCGCATGCTCTTGCGCCTGGGCGGCGAGACCATGGATGAAAAAGCCAAGGCGGTTTGCACCCAAATCTGCAAGGCGTCATCCATCATCGAGGAGCTGGCCGGCGAACTGAACGCCTATATCAAGGCCAAGGAATCATCTCTGGAGTTGGGAGAGGTAGACCTGGCCGAGGTGATCCATGCCGTGCACGCCAACGTGCGCGAGGAACTGGAGCGCCGGCGCCTTGCCTGGTATACGCCTGAGGCTGCCGGGACGGTTTGGGCCGATAGGCTGGCCCTGACCCGGGCCCTGCAGAACTTGGTGGACAATGCCCTGAAATACGGCGGCAAGAATTTAAGCCTGGTGGAGATCTGCCACGAACTAACGCCCACGCATCATGTTTTCCGGGTGCGTGATGACGGTGTGGGCCTGGACCCGGCCCAGTCGGACAAGGTGTTCAGCCTTTTCGGACGGGGAGAAACCTCTGCCGGCACCAGCGGCACCGGGCTGGGCTTGGCCATTGTACGCGAGATAGCTCAGCGCCACGGCGGCCAGGCCTGGCTGGAAAGCCGGCCGGGGCAAGGCTGCAATTTTTATTTTTCGCTGAGCCGCAAGAAAGATGCCTAGCCGCCTGTGCTATATGGGTCTGGCCAATACGCTGATTTTTTTATCCAGGTATTTGCCGTAGAGGCGAACCGCCTGCTCCAGATAAACAGGAAAGGGCATGTCGTGCTCCACCGCTTTGGCGCGGGCCTTTTCCAGGGAGTCGGCATCCATGACCACCACCGCCGACACCCGCAGCTTTTTGGCTTTTTCCTTATTGGCCATGCCTGCACCTTTTGTCCGGAGTAACTATTGGCGGCCATGACATGGTAAATATGCCCGGTTGGCCGCTACGAGTTAGCGTTATTATTGGAGTATTATATCATGGAGTTACGCTTTTTGGGCACCGGCGGAGCTTGGGGGTTGCCCGAACACACCTGCCCCTGCGCCACCTGCCAGCACCTGCTGGCGATCGGTGAGCATCGCACCCGCACCAGCCTGTGGCTGGAGGGACCGGCCCGGGTTTTGATCGACCCGGGGCCGGATCTGCGCGCGCAACTCATGCGCGAGGATCTGCCCCGGCCTGAGGTGGTGCTGATAACCCATGAGCACGGGGACCACTTCCTGGGGCTGGATGAGCTCTTGTGTTATCGCAGGGCGGTCCCGGCGGAAAACTGGCAACCCATTCCCGTATACGCCACGGAAAAGGCCTGGGAGCAGATCGAGCCGCGCTTCGGCTATCTCCTGGGCAGCCTGCTTGCAAAGCGCCTGGCGGAGCCGGGGCAGTTGTTGGAAGGCGAATGCTTCGGGCCGGAGCTTAGCTGCCTACCGGTTAAAACCGACCATGGACCCATGCCCCAAGGCGCGGTGGGCTACCGCCTGGATTTAAAGGAGCGAGGCCGCCGGGTGAGCCTGGGCTATACCAGCGATATGGTGGCGGCAAGCGATCCCGACGCCTTCGGCGGTTTGGACGTACTGATCTGCCAAAGCCATTTCTTAAACGAGCCCCAGGTTAACCGGCCCAATCACTTGAGCCTGCAGCGGGCGCTGGATTTTTTGGAGCGCTGGCAGCCCGGCAGGGTGTATCTGGTGCACTTAAGTTGTCAGGACTTCATTCCCGGCGACGAGGCGGCCAACCAAATGCTCAAGAAGTTCGCGCCCGCCGAGCCGCTCATAGCGCCCAGTGGCGAGCCCTATCCCATACCGCGCGATCAGGCCTCTTGGCAGGAAGTTGTGCAAAGGATATTCAAGGACCGCGGCCTGAGCATGCCGGCGCAAGTCGCGTGGGACGGGCTTAAGATTGCGCTCTAAGATAGCCCCCGCTTAGATCATGGACGCCAGGAATAAGTCGGCCATGGTGGAGATGGTCTTCAGGCTGGCGTTGTACACGGTCATGCTGGCCCGCAGATCCAAGAAAACCTGCTCGATGTCCACGTTCTGCAGCTTTTCCAGGTTGTCGGTCGCATAGAGCTCGTGCTCCTCCAGCACGGTTTGCCTGGTGGTGACGCGGTTTTTGCGGGTGCCGGATTCTGAAATATAGTCGGTCAGGTTTTTGATGGCCAGATCAAGGGCGTCCAGGGTTTCTTGGCTCTGGGCCTGGGCATCCTCGGCCGGGCCGTTGGCCAGCTTGTACTGCCATTGCTGCAAGGTGTCCAAAACGTGCACCGGCTGCTGGTCGATCTTGTAGTAGAAGCTCTCGCCGGTGTTGAAAGTCTGGTTGTCGATAAAGAAGAACACGCCGTCGCCGGCATTGTCCGGGTGCATCTTTATTTCATGGGAAAAATTGTCTCCAGCAACAAATGGAGTGGTTCCCTGGGTTAGGTAAAAAGACACTCCGTCAGCGCCGGGAATTTCTACTTCGTGGTCAGAGCCGTAATTGTCGGTGGTGACGCTTTCGGTGATGGTGTTGCCCTGGTCGTTGACCCAGGTCACGTCAAAAGTAACCTGCGTGCCGACTGTGCTAACCCAGTCAAATTGGAACTCCCGGTCGGTGAGGCCCCGGTAGTCACCTGTCATGTTAATCACGCTGTCGCCCGTGTTGGTCACGTCAGGCACGGCGGTTTGGCCGGTCTGGTCCACCTTGGGCCGTACCCCGTTGATGGGCAGCACCACCGCGTTGTCGCGGCCCGCGCCGTCCAGGCTGATGGTTTCCACGTGCTGCTCGCCGTTGTCGTCGGTAAAGGTCACTTTGAATTTCACGCTGCCGCCGGGCACGGTGCCGCCGGAGATCACGTCAAAGGTGATCTCCCGGTCGGTGAGTCCGCGATAGGTGCCGGCCAGGCTGAGGCTGCCGGCCACGGTGGCTGCGTTGGGGGTGGCCTGCGCGCCCAAGAGGTTGATGCTATGCACTCCGCCCAGCAGTTGCTCGGCGGTCCAATTGTAGGCCAGGCGGCCGCCTTCGGCGAAGTTGACCGACAGATCCTCATTGTTGCCGCGGTAGTGGCCAACCTCCAAGTTGAACACCGCGCCTTCAAATAGCGGCAGCTCATCGCGGAAAAGGCTCAAACCGCCGGTGCCGTTTATAGCCACCGCGTTGTTTTCACCGCTATCGGGCAGGGCGATGTCCTGGGTCTGCAGCACGCCATCATCGCCGTACCATTCCAGGCGCACGGTGACGGTTCCGTCAGTGGCTACGTCCATAACCGTGCCACGGATGTTGGTGCCCAGGTTCAGGGTGCTGGTGCCGGTGGCGTACAGGGTGCCCTCGCTGCGGGTGTCGCCGCCCTCCATGCCGCCGTAGAACTGAGCGGTATTGGTCACCGAGGCATGGGAGGAGCCCAGGGTTATGCTGTTGGCCGCATCGCCCACCGCACGGGCGGTGAGCATTACCGAGGCGTCCACGCCGCTGGTGGTGACCACGGCTTCGTATTGGTTGGTCTGCGAGTTGATATGGGCGGCCAAGGCGTTGGCGTAGTCCGCCGCCGTGACCAGGGCGGCGCCGCCCGCGATTTCATCCCAGGTCCAGGTATTGTTGCCGATGGTCACGGTATCGGTGGCCAAGGGAGGCAGGGCGGCTCCGGCTACGTGGAACATGGCGGTGGCCTTTTGCCCTGCGTTGAGATCGCTTTGCAACTCCTGCAGGGTGGTGGAGTCGTTGATGGCCACCAAACCCACCGGGAGCGTGATGTCAAAGGCGCCGGTGCCTTTGGAAACAATGCGCACGGTACCCGAGGCCGCGTCTAGGTGGGCGAAATAATCCGGGCTGGCGGCCGCGTTTACCTGGTTGGCCAAGTCGGCGGCGTCGGCCACCGCATATAAGTTGCCGTTGATGGTCACCGAACCAGCGCCGGTCACGGTGATCAGGCCGTCGGTGCGGTAGGTTTGGTTGCCCGCCGTGGCGTCGGCCAGATAGGTCAACTCCTCACCAACTTGATTGGAGACGGCGGTGCCAAGGCCTGGCACGTTTTGATTGGTGCGCCATACTCCGGCCTGGCTGCTGGAGGGCAACTGCACCTGGGCCCAGCCGGCGGCGCTGAAGTTGAAGGGAGGAATTGCGCTGTTGCCCAAGGTATTGGCCACCGGGAAGCTGACCGTGGAGGTGGCGCCCACGCTGTCCCTGGTCATCTCCAGGTAATAGAGGCCCGAGGTGGGGTCTTGGTAGATTTGGGCGATGGCGCCGGTGCCTCTGGAGCTGTCGGTGAGCAGTTGGGCCGGGTTGTCGGCCATGAGCAGCTGGCTGATGGCCGCCACATCGGTGCGCGAACCGGAGAAAATATAGTCTCCCTCCACCTGGGTGTTGGCCAGCGTGAGGATTTCATCAATTATATTTTGCACTTCAGTGGCCGTGGCCACTTGCTGGTTGGGCTGGATGGTGCCGGTGGCCATCTGCTCGGCCAAGGTTTTCGCCTGGACCAAGAGATCGTTGATGGAGTTCATGCTTGACTCGGAAGCGGTGAGCCAGTTGTTGGCCGCTTCCAGGTTGGCGCGATACTGAATCACCTGGTTCATGAGGTGACGGCTGTCAAGGATGGTAACGGCATCGCTGGGCGCATCTGAAGGCAGATTGACCTTTTGGCCGGTGGTGACCTGCTTGTCCAAAAGAACCTGCTGGTATTGCAGGTTAAAGATGTCGCGCATCGAATTGCGATAATAAATTTCCTGGGTCACACGCATGGCAATTGCTCCTCAAAAGGGACTCCCGCCCCAAATTAAGCAAGCCGCGTGCCATGAAAAATGATGACCGCCCGCCAGGGGTGCAAAGTGTTATCTCTTTGAATATATATGGCAATTTTCTGAAAGCTTGGCCTGGGATGCTGCCCGCGGGCTTGGCTGGCTAGGAAGGTATTGCCGGTTGTCTGCCTTTTTGGTGATTAAGCAGCCGGGTGCACCCTGTGCAAGACCAGCTGGCCCTTATCTGACAGCACAGGCTCCAAGCCGTGGGCGCGCGCCACTAAAACGGCGGGTCTTCCCCACATCAAATCCAAATCTTCCGCCAAGTAACCATAGCGCTGGCTCACGCCGCGTCGCAGTTTGTGGTCCAATTCCAAAAGTACCAGAGCCTGGTGGGAAGCCTGGTTTTCTCCTTTGGCGGCTAGCTCCAAGGCTTGGGTAAGCTCCGCAGCCGGCAGCTTGAGGTCGTATTCCGCGATCAGAGCCAGGGCGGTTTCATCGCCTGCAAAGAACTGAGCGCGGGTGAGGCGGGGCTGGCCGGCCACTTGGCCTGCGTGGCGGTCGCTCCAGCATTCCAGCGCCCGGCACTGCAGGGGCCTGTCTTGGTAAATTCCGCAGCGGCCAAGATCCAGAAAGGAGCAGCCCCTCCCGGAAGCGCCTCGGCTAGCTTGACCCTCGCGCAGCTTGATCAGTTCCCGCTCCAGCAGCCGGTTTTCGCCCTCCCGCGCCGAAAAAACCCGCTCGCCCGGGCGCAGGGTGAATAGCGCGTTCCGGGGCAAAGCCTTGGGGCCTATCCGTTCCAGATCCTCGGCATAGAGGGTGGGGCTGGAAGTGAGGCAGCAGGTGCCGCACCCCAGGCAGCGCTTAGCCTTGGCCAACTCCTGCAAGCGGTCGGCCAACTCAGCGGCGGCATCAGGGCCCTTGG
>CAZDRW010000032.1:0-6256 GCA_964507555.1 uncultured Desulfarculaceae bacterium | reverse complement strand
GCAGGCGGGCCAGCAGCAGAGCGGCGGCTCCCAGGGCCTGGCCGGGCTGGGCCAGGGACAGGTGCAGCTGCTCTTCTAGATCACCGCGCCGCATCAGGCTGACTCGCGTAAGTAAAAGGGATTGCAATATATCCAAGGACGCCAACCGGCCGGGGGGCGCCAGCGGCTGGCCTCCAGGCGCCACACTCCGGGCCTCTCCAAGGGCCAGGCAAAGCGCCGCCCCTTGGCTTTTCGCACCAAAGTTCCGTTATGCAGAAGCCGCGCTTCACCCCGTCCCGGCAGACTCGCCTCCATAACCCAACCCGGCGCATAAGCGGTCTCGGCGCCGGGCAACAAGGTGCCGGAAGGCCCCTTCAATTGGCAGGCAAAGCCGCGCGCCCGCCCTAAGGCGGCGAAGCAGCGGCCCTGGGCCAGCGCCTCCAAAAGCAGGGCCTGATCCGCTTGGAAATCGCCACCAAAGGGCCGGCTCAGCCAGAGGCCGGTGAGGAGAAGCCGCATGTGACGGCGGTAGGAAAAGACCCGCATCGGCAGCCAGCGTTTTCCCACGCTAAAGGCGTGGGCGTCGGCCCCGGCAAAACCGACCCAGCGCCGGGTGCGGCCCATGGTGTCCCACAAGGCCAAAAGGGTGGGTTCGGGCCCAGCCAAAAAGCTGGCAGGCATGGCCAGGCGGGCCAGGAAGCCCCCAAACCCTCGCATATCCTTTTTGAAGGCGCTCATGGCGTTCCACAGTTCAACGCCGGGGCAGTCGATGGCCGAGAAGTCCAGGGTTACGAAGGAACGCGAGCGCTTGGCCGAGGGGATGGCCGAATCCAAGGGATGGGCCAGGGCGGCCCAGCCGCCCAACTCTTGGATCAAGGCCAGGCTGCGGGCCGGATCGCCGTTTATGCCGTCGCCCTTGAATTTGGGCAAGGCGTGTTCCAGACCCAAGGCCAGCAGATGATTGTGGCGGGGGGTAACCTCCTGGCCGGGTACCACCAGCACCCCGTTTTGCCAGCCAGCGCCGGGCGAGAGGCGGTCGTGGTCGGTGAGAATGACCGCCTCCACGCCGGCCCGCGCCGCCTCGCCCGCGATTTCCCGGGGATCGGCGGATCCGTCCGAGGCCAGGGTATGCACATGGATGAGAGCAAAGACTTGTACCGGGCCCGGCTCCTCTAAAGGATGCGCGCTCAGACTTCCACTCCCCCGGCCCGGGTCAGGAAGCGCTCGGAGTTGCCGAAAAGCTTCTCCAACTCCTCCGCCGGCACCCCGGCGCCCAAGGCCACTTTTTCGGCCATGGCCCGCGTAATGAGGTCCGACGGCGCGTGGCTGTCGGTGTTAACCACCAACCGGGCGCCGGCGGCGCGCGCCAAGGCGGCCACGTGGCCGTTGCCCAGGCTGTGCCCCTTGCGCGCGCTGATCTCCAAGAGCACGCCTTTTTCGGCAGCCAAAGCCACGTCCTCGGCCGAAATCAGGCCGGGGTGGGCCAAAAGGTCAACCCCGGCCTCGATGGCGGCCCGGTTGGTGCCGGGCTGCACCGGCTCCACGATGGTCTCGCCGTGCACCACCACGATGTCGGCGCCCAGGTCGCGGGCTTGCAGGGTGAGGTCGTTGATCAACTCCGGCGGCACGTGGGTCAGCTCCACCCCGGCCAGCGCACGCACCCGGTGATGGCGGTTCAACTCTTCCACCACCGCCCGCACCCGGGGCAGGACGAAGTCCAGGTTGCTGGTATCCACGTGATCGGTAAGCGCTATGCCCCGGTGGCCCATGGCATCGGCCCGCTGGATCAATTCCGCCGGTATGAGCTCGCCGTCGCTGAATATGGTGTGGGTATGCAGGTCTATCACTTAAGTGCCCGCCTTTCTTGCCGCGGCCTTATTGCAAAGATCCGGCCACGACTTGGTTGCGTCCTTTTCCCTTGGCTCTGTAAAGCGCCTTGTCCGCCGCTAACACCAAATCAGAGGCGATTAGCCCGCTTTGCGGAATCGAGGAGGCTACGCCCAGGCTAATGGTCACCACTTTGGCGACTGGAGATCCCGCGTGGGGTATGGCCAGTCCTTCCACCGCCACCCTGGCGTACTTGGCCAAAAGCATGGCGCCCGCTTTATCTGTGTCGGGTAGTAGCGCCACGAACTCCTCCCCGCCGTAGCGGGCCAGCAGATCGCCGGGCCGCCGCAAGCATGTCAGCAAGGCGCCGGCCACCTGCTTGAGGCATTCGTCGCCGGCCAGGTGGCCATAGTGATCGTTATAAAGCTTGAAGTGGTCTATGTCCATCATGACTATGGCCAAACGTGTTTGCTGGCGCAGACCCCGCCGCCATTCCTTCTCCAAAGTATTGTCAAAAAGACGGCGGTTGGCCAAGCCGGTGAGCCCGTCCAGGGACGAAAGCCGTCTCAGCTCCTTGTTGGCCGCCGAAAGCCTGGCGGTAATTTCCAGGAGTTTCTTTTCGTGGGCCTTGCGTTCATCGATCTCGGCCTTGAGCGCCAAGGCCGATCTCACCCGGGCCATGAGTTCCACTTCGTTGATGGGCTTGGTGAGGAAGTCCATGGCTCCGGCCTCGAAGGCTTGACGCAGGGACTCGAAATCGGTTAGGCCCGTGGTCATGATCACCGGCACGTCGCGCAGGCGCTCCACGCTCTTGATTGCACTGCAAGTTTGGATGCCGTCCATGTCTGGCATCACGATATCCAGCATTATGAGATCGTATTCCTCTTGGCTCTCCAGGGCCTCGGGCTGATCCGCCCCCAGTATCCTCAGGGCTTCGGCGGCCGAGTTGGCCGTGAAGACGTTGGCCAATCCCTGTTTTTTGAAAATTGATGCCAAAACGGCCGCGGCCACCTTGGAGTCGTCCACCACAAGAATCCGGGGGGGGGTATTCATGCATTAAAGCCTTTGAACGGTTGCGCCAAGGCGATGCCGGTGGAACGCGGGGGGCGACATCTTTACATCTTGTATTTGCCGAACTCGTTGGGGTCCAGCGACTCCAGCAGGTCTTTATACTTTTTCTCAACTTCCTCGCCGTCGCCGGAGGATTCCGAGCTGGAGCGTTCCAGCACTTCATCAGCCACGAAAATCGGGGCCTCGGTGCGCAGAGCCAGGGCGATGGCGTCCGAAGGCCGGGAATCCACGGCCAATTCACCTTCCGCGCCGGTTAGGTGGATCACGGCGTAAAATGTGTTGTCCTTTAGGTCCGTGACCTCCACCCGGCTTACCGTGCAATGGGTGGACTCCAGGAGATTGCGCATCAGGTCATGAGTCATGGGCCGGGAAAAGCTGACACTCTCCAACTCGCTGGCAATGGCGGTGGCCTCCAGGAGACCAATCCAAATGGGCAGGGTGCGGTCGCCTTCCGGATCCTTGAGGATCAGTATGGGCGAGTTGCTGGCCGGATCAATGGTGAGGCCATGGACGATCATGCGGATCACGTGATAGCTCCCTCCTCCAGCTGGATGAGCCGGCCCTTGAGAGAATGCACCAAACCTTCGCTGACAAGCACCTGGACCAGGCTCCCTCTTAAGCGAAGCGGCCCGGCGAAGTTTACCGCCTGCCCGCTCCGGCAGCGCCCGGTAAGTTGGCCCTGTCCCTTTTTGGCCGGCCCCTCCACCAGCACCTCCACCGTCTGCCCCGCCATTTTTTGGTGGCTGGCCAGGGAGAGATCCCGCTGGCGGGACTGCAAGGCCTCCAGGCGCGCCGCCTTGACGTCGTCGGCCAGCTTGCCGCCCAGCTTGAGCGCCTTGGTGTGAGGCCGGTCCGAATACTTGAAACTGAACAAAAAGTCATAGCCCACTTCATCAAGCAGGCTAAGGCTGGCGGCGAAGTCGTCATCGCTTTCGCCGGGGAACCCCACGATGATGTCGGTCCCCAGGGCTATGCCGGGGATCCGCGAGCGGATATCAGCCACCTTGGCTACATATTGGGCTCTGCTGTAGCCGCGCCGCATGGCTTTAAGCACACGATCGGAGCCGGACTGCACGGGCAGGTGAAGCTGCTCCATGACTTTTTCTTCAGAGGCCTTCACTTCGACCAGCCGAGGCGATAGGTCCTTGGGATGGCTAGTGGTGAAACGCACCCGCCAAAGGTCGGGCGCCGAGGCCACCTTGGCCAGCAGACCGGGAAAGTCCAAGCCGCCGGCCGGGTCTTTATATGAGTTAACGTTTTGACCTAAAAGCGTCACCTCGCGCATGCCGGCCTCAGTCAGGGCCGCGACCTCCTCCAGAACCTCGCAAGCGGGCCGGGACCTTTCCCGGCCGCGCACAAAGGGAACCACGCAGTAGGAACAAAAATTATCGCAACCCTGCATTACCGTGACCATGGCTTTAAGCCCCGGCGTTGAATACGGCCTTAGGGCCGGTATCTCTGCCTTTTGGGGCCGGGGCGTCAAAGAGCGGCGCTTGCCTTTGAGTGCCTCCTCAATGAGATCGGGAAGTTTTTCTATGGCATCGGTGCCGAAAACCAAATCCAAATGAGGGATGCTGTCCAAGAGACGCTGGCCCTCCTGCTGGGCCAAACACCCGCCCACTCCGATGATGAGGCTCGGCCGCCGCTCTTTGAGAGGTTTCAAGGCGCCCATGTAGGAATAAACCTTGTGGGCGGCGTGTTCGCGCACGCTGCAGGTGTTGAGCAGGATAAGGTCGGCCTGTTCGGCCTCTCCGGTGGCGGCGTAGCCCAGCGTGGCCAGAAGCCCGGCCATGCGGGACGAGTCATACTCGTTCATCTGGCAGCCGAAGGTGGTGATAAGCACGCGTTTGTCTGCTTGAGGCGCGGTTATCCCATTTTGTCTGTATATATCAGCCATCGGCTAAAACCTATCCTAGCCGCTTGATTGGCGCAAGAGGACTTTACTTCGCCCGTGCGCTTGTCAACAACGCAACCTTGCGTCATTCTTATTATACCTGCGGGCCGGCCTCAATTGACAGCCCGGCGGCCCGCCTCTTACGGAGCCTGGCATTGCTGCCCATCAAAGACGAGCACCGCATTCCCATTATCCCTTATGTCACCTTAGGCCTGGTGGCAGCAAACGTCCTGGTGTGGATATTTCAGCTTACCCTGCCCGTGCAAGAAGAAAGCTTCATGTTTTTGAAGTACGGGGTGGTGCCTTCTTTTATCACGGGCTTAAGCGGGGTGGAGCTGCCCGCCGACTGGTTCCCCCGCATATTGACCTTGCTCAGCTTTCAATTTTTACATGGGGATATTTTCCATTTAGCCGGCAATATGCTCTATTTGTGGATTTTCGGAAATAATATAGAGGCCGGTTTGGGGCGAATCCGCTTTTTGGCCTTTTATCTCCTGGGAGGGGTGCTGGCCGGCTTGACCCAGATTATTTCCGGGCCCACCTCCAGCATTCCCATGATAGGAGCCAGCGGGTCCATCGCCGCGGTGCTGGGGGCCTATTTGGTCTTGTTCCCCCGCTCCCGCATAGTGATCTTTATTTGGTTCATTTTCTTTGTGCGCTTGGTCCCGGTTCCGGCCTTGGCGGTTTTAGGCGTGTGGTTTCTTCTCCAGGTTATCAGCGTTGGTGGGGAGGGCACCGCCTGGATGGCGCATGTCGGCGGCTTCGTGGCCGGCATGCTGCTGATAAAATATTTTATGCCCAGGCCTCCGGAAAAACCCCCCACTCTGCACTGAATCCGCTCGCGGGTCTGCCCGCGCAACAGTTAGGACGGCGCGCGGCCTAGGGGGCCGCGCGCCGTGCCTTTTGTGAAATTGCTCTGTTTCTGCAGCCTGTGGGATTACCGCAGGGAATTCGCTTAAATTATTGAATAATACCCAAAAGCTGGATGGTCTTTACCTTATCCAGGGTAATGCGGAAGTTTCCGTATTCGGTTTTACCGTAAGCCTTGAACGAGGCTTTGACAGATAAATCCACCGGCTTTTCCTTGTGCAGGATCAAATGGGCCTTCATGGTTTCGCCCTGTTTGGTGAGATTGATGGATTTAACCTTCGTAAAAGGCACGGCCAAGGTCCCATCGCCAAGGTTGCCTAAAACAAAAACCTGGCCATCAATAGAGAAATTGGTGACCTCCACGCTCATCCCCTCCATGTCGGTGACGCTGGCGCGGTAATTTTGCTCGGGTTCGGGGATGCGGGTGGGTCCTTCGCTGTCGCCCATGCCCATAGCCATAAGAAGGGGAGCTGCCAATAGCAGCAACAGGGCGGCCGCCAGATGAATTAGCCGGGCCATGCATGCCTCCTGCTTGGGTATTTACTATCTAGAGAGGGGTGCATTTTTATATCATGATCCCGCCGGCCCGACCCCCTGTCCCGCCAGCGTTTCTTT
>CAZDRW010000031.1:11806-13677 GCA_964507555.1 uncultured Desulfarculaceae bacterium | reverse complement strand
AACTCCTTGGTGTTCAGCACCTCGCCCAGGAATTTTTCCACCCGGTCGCGGCTTTCCTGGTTGATGCCGCTGCAAACGCGCCAGAAATCCCGGATGCTCCTGACATACTCGCGGCCCGGCATGACCCGCTCGAAGCTATGGGAAAGGAGGGGCTCCGACTCGATGCCCCGGGCCCGGAAAGCCTTTTTTATGATGGGATAGGCCACGTATTCCGTGGTGCCCGGCGGCACCGTGGTCTCGATCAGCACCATGCAGGAGGCGGGGATGTGCTCGGCAATAACCTTGAGGCTATTTTCCAGAGCGCGCATCTCCACGGTGCCCTGGGTCACGTCCGCTAAAGCCTCCTTGCTGTAGTCGCACTGCACGTCCACCACCACCACGTCGGCGTGTTTCAGCGCATCGTAGGAATAGGTGGCTATCAGGGTGCCCTTCTCCTTGACGCAGCGGCGGATGATCACATCCACTTCAGGATCTTCGGCCTTGACCGGCGCCTCGCCCCGGTTCAAGCAGGGAATCTTCCAATAGCTGCGGGTGCTGGGCCGCTGCATGCCTATGACAAATTTTGCTGGCTTGCCGCCCTCATCTTCGCAATCGGCCACCACCGCGGCCATGACCGCCCCCACAAAACCCACGCCCATGACCACCACGATCTCGCGGCCCATTTGGCGCTGCTTGGCCACCACCTCGGCCAGCCGCTTGTTTTCAGCTTCATAATCCTTGGGGGAGGGGAGTTGGAACACCTCGCCCTCGGGGCTTACTGACAGTTGATTTTGCTCAGGGCTCACCGCCTCTTGCTCCTAGCAGAGTGTATTTAATATCTATTACTTGCAACTTCCGGCCCACCGGCTTTACTTTAAGTGCCAATTAATACCCGGCTCCGTGCTTTCAGTCAAGTTGCCAAACTCGCTATTTCTTATTGGGAGTCCAGGTTTTAGGGAGAAGTTGATCAGTCAGCGGAAGCCAGCAACGCTTCCAGGGCTCCCGCCAGTTGGGCATAATGGAAATTAAAGCCGGCTTGCAGGAGCTTTTGGGGCAGGACCCGCTGTCCCTCCAGGAGAACCGAACCGAACTCGCCCATCATCAGCCTGACCGCAAAAGCGGGGGCCGGTAAAAAGGCCGGCTTGCCCAGGGACCTGGCCAAAGTTTTGGTAAGCTCCCGGTTGGTGACCGGCTGGGGAGCCGTGCAGTTCACCGGACCGGAAAGGCTTTCGCTTTCCAGGCAATACAAGATCGCCCGCACCAGATCGGCCTGATGAATCCAGGAAAACCACTGCTTGCCCGAGCCCAGCTTGCCCCCCAGCCCCTTTTTGAACAAGGGGAGCATCTGGCCCAAGGCCCCGCCGCCTTCTCCCAAAACAATGCCGAAGCGGGTCAGCACCACCCGGGCCCCCGAGGCCTTGGCATGCAGGGCCTCGGCTTCCCAGTCCTGGCAGAGCTTGGCTAAAAAGTCGTCGCCGGGCGGCGAGGACTCGTCAAGCTCCCGGTCATCGCTGAAACCATAGTAGCCCACCGCCGAGGCGCTTATGAGCACCCCTGGCTCCTCGGACTCCCGCCGGTTTATGGCCGCCACCAGGTTCTTGGTGGTTTCCAGCCGGCTGGAGCGCTGCAGCTTTTTATAATTATCGTCCCCGCGCCCTACGTTGGACGCCCCGGCCAGGTTGATGAAACCCTGGTGCCGGGCGGCCTCCTCCTGCCAGGGGCCGGGCTGGGTGGGGTCGCCGAGGACGTGGCCGACCCCATGGGGCAGCGACTGGGCCGAACGGGTGGTGCGGGAAAGAGCGGTGACGCTGTGCCCGGCGTTGAGGAGCGAACGGCAAAGGGTCTTGCCCACGAAGCCGGAACCACCGGTCATGAACACCAGCATAGCCATC
>CAZDRW010000031.1:0-11796 GCA_964507555.1 uncultured Desulfarculaceae bacterium | reverse complement strand
CATCCCCCGAAAGCTTTGTGAGTTATCCTATGCAACTCATTGTAAGCTTTCGGGAGAGACTATTCCCAGCTTTTATAGATTTGATCCGATTTTGAAGCCCTGGGCGATGGACTTGAGCATGCTGCCCGCCCCGGCGGCGTCGCCGGCGGTCTGAACCTTTAGGCCTTGGGCCTTCAATTCCGTGGCCAGAACGTCATTGGGCTTGGCGCCGGTGGCCAGGATAACGGTGTCGGCCGGTAGGGTGGCTTCGCCGTTTTCATCGCTGAGTCGCACCCCCTCAGCCTCTATGGCCAGCACTTTGACCTTAGTCCTCATATTTACCCCGAAACGCTGCAATTTGCCGAACACGATCCAGCGGGTGGAACGGCCGATGTCCTGCCCCACCTTGGCCAGCATCTCCACCACGGTGACCTGGTGGCTGCCGGTGGCGATGAGGTGATCGACCACCTCGGGCGTCTCGGCGCGGTAAAGGTTCAGGAAATAGGTCTGCTCGGGGGTGAGGGCGCCCTTTTTGGCCACGAAGATGGCGGTCTCCAAGCCCACCGCGCCGCCGCCGATCACCACCACCTTGCCCCGGGGGCGCGCCTTGCCTTGCAATACGCTCCAGGCGTCGATCACCTGGGGCCGCTCGGCGCCGGGGATGGGAGCCAAGGCCTGGGCGCTGCCCGTGGCCAGCACCACCGCGTCGGGCTTTTCAGCCGCCACCGCCTTGGCGTCGGCCTGGCAGTTCAAGCGGACCTCCACCCCGGCCTCGGCCAAGGCCGCGTTGTAGTAGGGGCCGATCAGGGCGAAGTCGGGCTTTTCGGTGGCCTCATAATACCAGGCCGGCTGGCCGCCCAAACGGCCGGTCGCTTCCATGAGCACCACCTGATGGCCGCGCTGGCGGGCGGTGAGCGCGGCCTGGCAGCCGGCCGGGCCGCCGCCGATCACCACCACCTTGCCCGGCGTTTTGGCCGGAGCGGGAGGCAGGGTGGCCTCGAAACCGGCCCGGGGGTTCATCAGGCAGCCCACCGGCTGCAACTGCATGATGGCGTCGAAGCAGCCCTGGTTGCATGACACGCAGGGACGGATGAGCGCGGCCTTGCCCGCCGCGGCCTTGTTGGGCAGCTCGGGGTCGGTGAGAAGCGGGCGGCACATGCAGATCAGATCCGCGTCGCCGCGGGCCAGCACGTCCTCGGCCAGTCCCGGCTCGCCGATGCGGTTGGAGGCGCACACCGGCACCTGCACCGCGCCCCTGATGCCCCGGGCCAGGTAGGTGAGCCCGGCCGGCGGCAACTCGGGGGTGAGCTGGGGCACCTTGGTCTCGTGCCAGCCGCCGGTCACGTTGATGAGATCCACGCCCGCCTCTTGGCAGGCCGCGGCGAAAAGTTGCGATTCCTGATTGGTGTGGGAGCCGGGCACGAAATCGTTGCCCGCCAGACGGATGCCCACGCAGAAGTCGGGCCCCACCGCGGCCCGCACCTTCTTGACCACCTCCAGGCCGAAGCGCATGCGGTTTTCCAGGGGGCCGCCATAAGCGTCATCGCGCTGATTGATCTTGGGCGAGAGGAACTGGCAGATGAGATAGCCCGCCGAGCCCAGGATCTCGACCATGTCGAAGCCGGCCTCTTTGGCGCGCCGCGCGGCGGCGGCGAACTCATCCTGCACCGCGGGAATCTCTTCCAGGGTCAGCCCCCGCGCCTCTTCCTTGCTGAAGGCCGAGGTGTGGGTCGAGGAGCTTACCGCCACGCCGCCGATGAGCATGCGGTGGGCATAGGCCCCGGCGTGGTAGAGCTGCACCCCGATGAGCGCGCCATGATCGTGGACGGCCTGGCTGAGCCGGCTGAGGCCCTCGATGTATTTATCGTCCTGGATGGACACCATCACCGGTCCGCCCGCGTTGGGGCTGATCACGGCTCCGCCCACAACCATGAGCGCGGCGCCGCCCTTGGCGCGGTCGCGGTAAAAGGCCACCAATTGATCCGTGACCTTGCCGCCGGGCGTGTAGTTGAGATGGATGGCCGGCATCACGATGCGGTTCCGTAGCTCAAGCTGGTTAATCTTAAGGGGCGTAAACAACAGAGGATAAGCGCTCATGGTTTTCTCCAAATCTGGGGATCGCTGCGGCGGGCGGCCGTGGCACGTCTAGAGGTAGCCATAAAACCGCCCGCTTGGCAAGAGGCGAGTTGCATGAATTTTAAAGCCGGCTAATCGGACGGGCGTTTGACTACATAATAATCCCGCAGCAGCTTTTTTTTCTTGAGATCCGTGGCCTTGCTTTCGGCCTCTTTTTTATTGGCAAAGGGGCCCAAGAAAACCCGATGCCAGGCGCGACCCCGCTTGTCCTGCCATTTTTCTATGAGGGCGGCTTGACCCCGTTTTTTCCAGATACGCAGTTCCTTTTGGGCCAGTGTTTCGGGCCGGAAGGAAGCCACCTGAATAAGGAAATAGGGCTTGTCGGGTTGGGCGGCCGCGGCTTGCGCGGGCTTTTGGGCCGCCGGTTCGGCTGGGGCGATTTTGTCCGCTTCTTGCTTTGGATCTGCTTTGGCGGAAACGGTTTTTTCAGCTTCGGGTTTTGCCGCGGCCTTGAGCGCCGGCGGTTCGGTCTTGGGCTTCTCGACTTTTTGATCAGCCTTGTCCGGCGCTGGGGTATCGTCGGGTTTGGCTGCGGGCTGAGCGCCCTTTGCTTCGGCCTTGGCCTCGGCCTCAGCAGGTTTGGTCTTGGTATCGATCTTGGCAGATGTGGGCTTGGTCTCGGTTTCGGCCGGAGCCGCCGGTGCGGCTGCGGAAGGCTTGGGCGCCTCTGCTTTGCTTTCGGCCTTGGCTTGTTCCTTGGCGGCGTCAGCCGGGGTCGGCTCCGGTTTGACTTCACTTGTGGATTGGTCGGCGGGTTTCTGTTGCGCTTCCGTTTTTATTTCTTCGGCTTGCTTGTCATCCTCGGCCCGGGCCGGAGGGGTCTCCGGGAACTTGGGCATGGGCAGCGACACTATGCGCCCGCTGGCCCCGGAAGAAGGCGGTGCGGGCGCTGCCGCCTTGGGCTCTTCCTTGGCCTCGGCCTTTGCTTCGCCTTTTTCCTTGGCGGCCGCCTGCGCCCCGGGCTTTTCCGCGGTTGGGGTGCTGGGCAGGACAGGCCATTGGCTGGGCAGTCTTAAAGCGGGGGCCGCCAAATCCGGTGCCGGCTTGAGGCCCTTGGCGATCGGTTCTTCGGTGGCTTTGGCTTCAGGTTTGGAGGTGGGCGGCTGCGCCGCCTGGGGATGGTCCAGGCGAGCCAGCATCTTGGGGTCAAGGGCCTTGATGCTTATGATCAGGTCCTTGCCGGCCGCATCCATTTTAGGCGCTAATATCAGGGCCTGCCGCAAGCTGGCCACCGCCTCGCCGTGACGGCCTTGGCCGGCTTGAACCTTGCCCAGGGTGTGCCAAAAACGCGCCTCCTTGGGCGCTTCCTGACAGGCCTGTTTGGCCAAGGCTTCGGCCCTTTTGGGATTCTTATGGGCCAAGGTAAGCGCCCAGGCCAGGTTGCTCATGATGGTCGGATTCTTGGGGTCCAGCTTCAGCGCTTTCTTAAATACGGGGATAGCGTCTTTGGCGCGGCCCAGGTTGGCCAGGGCCGAGGCCTTGTCGTTCAGCATGGCCGGGTTGTCGGGGCTCCAGGTCAATGCTTTATCCAGGGCGGCCAGGGCCGATTTGTAATGCCCCTGGGCGGTGCGGGTGAGCGCCAGCATGTGCCAGGCCGCCGCGCTGGCCGGATGCAGTTTGAGGTCGCGCAGCAGCTCGCGCTCCGCTTGGCCGAAACGCCCCTTGGCATAAAGCTCCTGCGCCCTGCGGCGATGCTCGTCGGTGGTGCGCATCACCAAGGCGGTGCCTCCGCCCAAGTCAAAGGGGCGGCCGATCTGGCCGATCTGGAGGCGGCTGACGATGGCCAACACCGCCGGGTCCATGCCTGAAGCAATCATGCAGTCGGCATTGGCCTGGCTGGTTTTGGGGTTCTTGCGGGCAAGGTCGCGGGCCACCACCATGAAAGGCTCCCCCTGGGCCAGGCGCTCCAGGGCTTTTTTGATTAGGGCCGGATCCTTGGACCAAAAAAGCCAGGTGCAATAGCGCGTTTGTTGCTGGGCAGGGGGCTGGGCCAGGGCCGCGGTCCCGAACCCGAACCAGCAGGTCATGGCCAGAAGGCAAAAGGCCAGGGCCAAGGGCGCGACATTTATACGTGAGATGAGCTTTAACATGGCCTGATTATAGATGCTCCGGGCTAAATTAAGCAACGGTCCCTTGCCCGGAAGGCTCTAGATAGCCGCGGCCGGGCAGGCCCCGCTCGCAGTCCGTCCGGTCGAAACGGCTGCAGGCCAGGGGCTTGATGGGGTGTAGTCCGCAGAAAAACAGGGGTTCTTCCAGGGCTTGGAATAAAAACGGGCAATAGGGCTGGGGGTGCACGGTTTCGCCGGCCAAGGCGTGATAGAACCAGGCCGGATAGAGCACCCCGGGCGGCGCAGTGGGCACGGTGCCGCAGTGGCAGCAGCATTGGCCGCAAAGATCGCACCAGCCGCCATCGCCCACCAGCTCTCCGGCGGGTTGGCCGCCGTCAGCCCAAGCCACCAGGCCGCTTAATCCGCGGCGTATGCGCAGGTGAAGCCCCAAGAGCGCCAGCAAGTCGCGGGCCAGGCGGGGGCCGTCGCTGTCCAGGGGGCGCAGGTGGTTGGGGTTGCCCCTGAATCCCTGGCCCAGGGTGCGCCAGAGCATGGTGGCGGCCAGGTAGGGATCAGTAAGCGCTTGCAGCGCAGGCTGTGCCTGTCCGGGCCACAGGGCTTCAGCCAGGGGCAGCAGGGTCTGGCGGCTGGGCAGGCTCCCCGCGGCGCGGGTTTGGCCCGCCTGGCTGAGCAGTTCTCGGCAAAGGTTTAGGACATCGTCGCTAATCATGAATATTACATCGCGGTTTACCCGCGCCGGCTTGGAGCCCTAAGGCCAAGCTTTACTGGGAAGCCGGCAAAGTGTCCAGGTAGCCGGGCCGGGCAGCGGGCGAGTCCAGGTTGTAGCCCTGGGTGGACATCATGTATTGCATGCCCGCCGGGGTGCCGTCGCTGTCCATGAGGTAGGGGGGCGTCCAGTGCAAGCCTTGCTGCCAGTTGACCAAGGCCGCATTTACGGCGGGCTGACCGCTGTTCAAAAGCGCCAGGGCGTTTTCCGCCGAAACCAGGCCGTAACCGTATTCATCGTCCGCGCCGGGTTGGCCCAAATCCAGGGTGCTGGTCATAATGATGGCCTTTAGCCAATCCACCCGCTCGCGGCCCTCGGGGATGGGCAGACCCAGATCGCGCGCCTCCGATATTATGAGCGCGGCCAGGCCCGAGACATGGGGGGCGGCCATGGAAGTGCCCTGCTTGAACCAATAATAGCCGTCCGCCGCCTGCTGCAGGACCCCGTCACCGTAGCCGTCGTTGTTCTGATCCATCCCGACCTCGCCGCCTGGTGCCAGCACCATGTTGCGGCTGTAGTTGGAGTAGTAGGCCCGGTTCTTGTCGAAACGCACCGCGCCCACCGCCAGCACGCCGGGATAGGCGGCGGGATAGTCCAGTTCGCCCAAGCCCGCGTTGCCCGCGGCTGCCACCACCAGCACGCCGGCCTCGTAGGCCCGCTGGCAGGCCTGGCGAACCTCGTCGTAATCCTTGCCGCCTGCAGAGAAATTGATGACATCGGCGCCGCGGCTCACCGCATAGTCGATGCCTTCGGCCACGTCCTGGGGCGTGGCGCCGCCGGAGGGGTTGAACACCTGTATCGGCAGTATGGTGACCCCGTAGGCCACGCCGGAAACCCCGATGCCGTTGTTGGTGGTCTGGGCGATGGTCCCGGTCACATGGGTGCCGTGACCATTGGAATCGTTGGGGTGCGCGTCGTTGTAGACCACGTCATAGGCGTTTTCGCGGTCAAACAAGGTGCCGGCCAAATCGGACACCATGTTCCAGGTTTCGTAATCCTCAAAGGCCACGCCGGTGTCCAGCACCGCCACCTTGACGTCAGCCCTGCCACCTTGGTTGTAGTCCCAGGCCTTTGCCATGCCGATCTGGTCCATGTGCCACTGCTTGTCGCGATGGGGATCATTGGGAGTGAAGGCTTGGGCTTGGCTGCAAACCAGGACCACGGCCAGGCATAGGAAGCAACGTAGAAGGCTGAACACGACCCTCTCCTTATAAGGCTTTATTATCCCTAATAGAATTAAACTCTGCCCGGGAGGTTTTGTCAATAAGCTCATGGGGATTCGCTAAACAGCCGGGCGGCCAGCCAGTCGCGGCCCAAGTTAAGCAGCTCTTCGTCTTTTTCCAGGGCAAGCTCCACCCGCGGGGCCTCCAGACCGGTTTTGGCGGCAAAGCCCGGCTGGGCCGCCATCTGGCGCAACACGTCCAGGTTGTAAAGGGCTGCGACCACAGCATGGGTCTGCTGCTGGTTCAACTTGAGGCGGCCTTGCCTTTTGGGGTGAAAGAAAAGGCCCAAAAGGGTGGCGTTGGCCTCCAAATAGGGTTCAAGTCCCTGGTCCTCCACCCAACCGGCCGGGGTATGCTCCTTGGATTCCTCCCAGCCCAGACAGCCCTTGGTTTCCTGGCGCAGGAAAAGCTCCTTGGGCGGCTGGCCCTCGGCCGCGGGCTTGGCGGCCCAGGCCAGGGGATAGATGCGGCAGGCCGCCGGGCGGTGGGGGTAGACTCCGCAGCCCTCCGGGGTGAGCAGGGGGCAGCGTCCCTTATCGTCCAGCCGCAGGCGCAGGGAAGGCCAGCCCGAGCGGGGATCGAACTCCAGCTCGGCGTAGCGCTCCAGCACTTGCAGGGAATCCAAGCCCAGGCCCCGCCTGAGGCGCAGCACGTCATAGGGCCATAAAGGCAGGCGCTTATTGCGGCAGCAGGAGTTGAAGCAGTCCAGTCCGGGGTGACAGGCGAAACAGAAGCTTTGGTCTTGGGCCAGGCGCTGGCCCCCGATGTCGGCTTGGGTTTCTATCATTTGCTTTCTTCTGCATCGCCCATGGCCTTCAAGCGGCGCCACAGCGTGTTGGGTCCGATGCCCAAGATGCGCGCGGCTTGGGCCTTGTTGCCGGAAGTGTGCTTGAGGACCAGCCCGGTGTAGCGATTCACCAATTCCTCTTGGCTGGGCAGGTCCGAGGCCAGGGCGACCATGGGGTCGCTGGGGCCGGCGATCACGGACAGGGGCAGGTGCTGGGGGGTGATGCGCATGTCGCCGGCCAGCACCACTGCGTATTCCACGGCGTTCTCCAGCTCACGTACGTTGCCGGGCCAGGAATGGTTTTGCAGAAATCGCACCGCCTCCGGGGCGAAGCCGGAGCTGCCCGGGCCGTAGCGGGCCAGTAAATGGCGAGCCAGGGGCAGGATGTCCTGGCGGCGCTCACGCAAGGGGGGTAGGTGCATGGGGATCACGGCCAGGCGGAAGTAAAGGTCTTGGCGGAACTCGCCCCGGCTCACCATTTCCTTTAGGTCCCGGTTGCTGGCAGCGATTATGCGGGCCTTAACCGCCTGGTCCCGGGAGCCGCCCACCGGCCGCACTTCGCGTTCCTGCAAGGCGCGCAGCAGCTTGGCCTGCAACTCCAAGGGGAGTTCCCCGACCTCGTCCAGGAAAAGGGTGCCCTGGCCCGCTTCCACGAAAAGGCCTTTATTATGGCGGTCGGCTCCGGTGAAGGCTCCCTTGACATGCCCGAAAAGCTCGCTCTCCAACAAGTTGGGAGGCAGCGCCGCGCAGTTGATGGCTAAAAAAGGATACTTATTACGGCCCGAATGCTGGTGCAGGTAGCGGGCCAGCACTTCCTTGCCCGAGCCGGTTTCGCCGTGTATCAGCACTGTGGTGGCGCTGGGCGCCACCTTGCAGGCCAGCTCCAGCACGTGAGCCATGGCTTCGCTGCGAAAGATGATGCCGTCCCCTTCCGGGTTTTTGGCTTGGCGCAAACGCAGCAATTCTATCTCAGCCGATTGCCTGCGCGCTTTTTCGCGGGACTTTTCAAGCGCGTTCTTGAGGCGTTGCACCTCCGCCTCCACGGTATCCAGGGAAAGGTGGTCGCGCAAAGTCTGGGGCTCCATGCCCCACTCCTCCACCGGTCTGGCCTCAAAGGTACAATAGTCGTGTCCCTGAGCTGCGCAGGTTGTTTCGCGCACTAGCACTTCGCTGCCCCAAACGGCGCTGACATAGCCGCTTGCCTGACCCGCGAGGATATTACATATGGGCCGCTCGGAGGCTCCGTATACCATCCGCCAAACTTCCGCTTCCATGGAGCGCAACCAGCGCCCTTCTATCGCCAGGCGCTTCTTGGCTGGATCGAACTCCAGGTGAGTAAATTCCTCTTTGGCCAACCCACCCAAATGGCGCATTATGCAGCCGGCCTTGAGCCATTCCACGTCGTCGTCCCATTCGTAAAGTTCCGAGAGGTTGGTGGCAATGCCCAGTCCGGTTTCGTAGCCATAACGCATGCAAATCTTGGCTGCGCCGTCCTCGCCCGTGCGGCGGACCAAGTCCTTGTGCAGCCTGCCCATGGACACCATGCCCACTTTCATCAAGCGAGCGGAGCCAAAAAGCGGGAACCCGTACTCCGGGTCTGTGCCCAGCAATTCCCCGCCTCGCAAATCGTCGGCGCGCATGACTTTTCTAGCCCTTTCCCGGGGGACCAAGTATCAGCCGTTGCCAGGGAGGGTGCTGGACCATGTATGGCATCTGGCACCAGCCCTTTTCCTGGGTGGATTGGCTGCGGGTAAGATCCTGGGCATAATAGAAGGCCTCCACCAGGTCTCCGTTATGGAGGCGCAGGCCCTTCAGCAGGTAATAGGAGAAAATGCTGGCCCCCAATTGGCGGGATTCCCAGGCCCTTTCCCTGCCCAAGCAAGAGGTCATGATCAGGGTGACTTGGTCTTCGCCCGCACCGGGCCCGGCCGCTTGGTCTGGTCCGGTTTCAGCTTCCGAATCCGGGGGGAAGCCGTCCAGCTTGGGCGGTTGGTAAGCAAGGCCAACCGTGGCCTCTGCGCCATGGCATACATCCACCACCACGGCCCTTTTGCGGGCGGGCAGATACCTTAGAAAGCGGTACAGGTTATCTCGGCTAAGAACGCTGCTAGCCTCCACGATGGGGCCGAAACGGCCCTCGTGTTTGGTGGCGCGGCTATCGTGGCATACGATGCTGGCCTCTCGTTCTTGGGTGTAAGCGCCGTGGCTGGAGAAATAGAGCAGCACCGTATCCTGTGGCTGACTTTTGGCCACGATTAGTCTGGTTTGGTGCAGGATTTCGGCCTTGGTGGCCTGTTCATTCAAGAGAAGGGTTATGTCTTGGGGCTTGAAGCCGCCGCCCTTGGGATCGGCCAGATAGGCCGCCATCTGCCGGGCGTCGCTGGCCGCGTAGCGCAGGGGCTCGAAGGCACTGTCCTGGAAGGAAGCCACGCCCACCACCAAGGCAAACCGTTGGCCCCGGGACCAAGCCTGGCTTGGCGGAGTGCCCAGCATA
Organism: uncultured Desulfarculaceae bacterium; assembly: GCA_964507555.1. GTDB lineage: Bacteria > Desulfobacterota > Desulfarculia > Desulfarculales > Desulfarculaceae > Desulfocarbo. The sequence goes on along the minus strand of CAZDRW010000031.1, from coordinate 2,342 downwards.
AAAAACAAGGCCGCCAGCAGGCCCCATATAGGAATGGCCGATTGCCTTCGGGAGAGCCAGGCTCCCCTCCCGGCGCCTAATGTTTGCGGTCTTGCCATTCCATAATCATAACTGCTGCGGCCACGGTGGTGACCCACCGGCCGTCCTTGGGGCCCACTGCGGTCTGGGTAATGTTGTCGGTGCGCACGATCTTGCCGGACATGCGGAAAAATTGCTTTTTCTCATCCCAACTCTGGTCCAGGTTGAAATCAATGCCCAGGGTGGTGGCCAGCATCTCGGCGGCCAAGTCCTCGGCATAGTCGCCGCAGATGTGGGCGTTCTGGCCAAATCCTTCATGTTCGGAAAGGTAGCCGTGCAAGTCCTTGTCAGAGGGCATGGCCAGGCCTATGGAGGATGATATCAGCCGGTTGGGCTCGTTGGTATCATTGCGGGCCATGACGCAGAAACAGATTTGTCCTGGCCTCAGGTTGGCTTGGCCGGCCCGGCGGGAGATGAGCTTGCAGTTGGGCGGAAAGATGCTGGAGACATAGACCAGGTTCTGTTCGGCGATGCCCGCCGAGCGCAGAGCCAACTCAAAGCTGGCCAGTTTTTCCTTGTGGAAGCCCCGGCCTTTGGTGAGGAAAATTTGCGTGGGTACCAGCACGGCGACCATCCTTTGACATCCCCCCAGATGGGGTGGCAAAGCCGGCCGGGGCCGGCGCGATATTTGTAATGCACATGTAAGTTTGCGCTGTTATTATCCCCAGCCGCGCACGGCGTCAACCCAAAACATCCACAGGCAGCAAAGCTTGCGGCCCGCTGCCCGCCATCCTATACTGCTTATGGTATAGATTAGCAGGAGAAAGGCCATTGAACCAGACCGGTAAATTGATTACCTTCATGGGGATGCCGCAACCTGCCGAGGACCAAGCGCGGGCCGCACTCATACCCGCGCCCTTGGAGGCCACGGTGAGCTACGGCGGCGGCACCGCCTTGGGGCCGTCCGGGCTTTTTATGGCCAGCGCCCAGGTGGAACTCTACGACGAGCTCTTGGACCTGGAGCCTTATGCCTTTGGCATCCTCACCCGGCCCAGAGTGCCGTCGGCTGGCCCTCTTGAAGAGGTGTTGGGCCGCATCCAAGAGGCGGTGGCGGCCGAATTAAAGGCCGGAAGGCTGCCGGTTTTGGTGGGCGGCGAGCACACCGTGACCTTGGGCGCGCTGCGGGCCTTGGTGGAACATAGGGGGCCGGACTTCACGGTGCTGGTGCTGGACGCCCACCTGGACCTGCGCGATGAGTATGAAGGCACGCCCTATTCCCACGCCTGCGTGATGCGGCGGGCCCTGGACCTGGGCCTTGGCGTGCGGCATGTGGGCAGCCGCTCCTGCTCCTCAGAAGAGATGGAACTGGTGCGCCGCTTGGGGCTCAAGCCCATGTGGGCCCGCCAGGTGCATAAGGATCCGGCCTGGCTGCAAAAGGCCTTGCAGGATTTGCATGGTCCCATTTACCTAAGCCTGGACGTGGATGGCTTGGACCCGGCGCTGATGCCGGGAACCGGCACCCCCGAGCCGGGAGGGCTCGACTGGAACCAGGTCTCCGACTGGCTGGCGGCCGCCTGTCAGGGCCGGGAGGTGGTGGGCCTGGACTTAGTGGAACTCTCACCGCTGCCCGGCCAGGCCTTGAGCGATTTCACCGCGGCAAGATTGCTTTACCGCGCCTTGGGATTGGCTTTGAAGGAGAAAGCATGAACACGCATAAGGGGCCCGCCATCGCGCCGCCCCCTCTCAATGAGAACGTAAGCCTGCCCCAGCTTGTCGAGGAGCATTTCCTGGCCTATAACGGGGCCCGCCTGCGCGAGGCCTGCCGGCTCTGGGCCCAGCTCATGGCCAGCCCCGAGGTGACGCTGGGCATGACGCTCACCGGGGCTTTGACCCCGGCCGGTTTGGGAGCCGGCTCCCTGGTGCCTCTGGTGCGGCGGGGGTTCGTGGATTTCATCATTAGCACCGGGGCCAACCTCTACCACGACGCGCACTTCGCCCTGGGCCTCTCCCTGCACCGCTCCAGCCCGCACGCCGACGACACCAAGCTGCGGAAAGAGGGTTTGGTGCGCATCTACGACATAGTCATGGACTATGAGGTGCTTTTACAGACCGACGCCTTTTTCCGGGAGATCATGAAGGCGCCCGAGTTCAACCGAACCATGGGCTCGGCCGAATTCCACATGCTGGCCGGCCGCTATCTGGCCGAGCGCCAGCGGGTGCTGACGACCGAGCTGCGCGGCCAACGGCCCCTGACCCCCGCCCACCTCGACTTCTCCGACCCCACGAACGAGACGGTCGAGCTGTTCCGACTGGTGCGGCGCGCC
>CAZDRW010000030.1:0-13679 GCA_964507555.1 uncultured Desulfarculaceae bacterium | reverse complement strand
GAGACCCAGTCATGGATAATGACGAGCCCATCAGAATGCCCATTGACGGCGATTTGGATCTCCACACCTTCCAGCCAGGGGAAGTCAAACACCTTGTCCCGGATTATGTGGAGGCGTGCTTGGAGGAAGGCATCACCGAGCTGCGCATTATCCACGGCAAAGGCCAAGGGGTTCTCAGACGCACCGTGCACAGCATCTTGGAGAAAATGCCCGAGGTGGAATCGTTCAGCCTGGCGGGGGGTGAGAGCGGAGGATGGGGCGCGACCCTGGTGATTCTCAAGCCCAAGTCAGCCAACAAATAGGCAAAAAGGGTTTTTTCGGTCTAGGCGCAAGGTGCGGCAGTTTTACTTGAACCCGGCTTCATGCTATAGAGGCCGGGAGGCGCGGGGAAAGTATATCTCCTCCTGCGCGTGAAGGGGATAAAGGTATTATTGGTCCGGGCTTTAAAGAGGAATGCGCGGGCGGGACATCATGTTAAAGGTGTGCGCGGACAACAAGCTCCAAGGAGAAAACCCATGGTGAAAATAGCTCCGTCTATTCTTTCTTCCGATTTCTCCCGCTTGGCCGAGGAGATTAAGGCCGTGGTGGCCGCCGGCGCGGACCTTTTACACGTCGATGTAATGGATGGCCATTTTGTGCCTAACCTGACCTTCGGCCCGCCGGTGATTAAAGCGATCCGCAAGGTGACGGACATTCCCTTTGACGTGCACCTGATGATTGACAATCCGGATCGCTATTTGGAGGACTACGCCCTGGCTGGCGCCGACTTTATCGGCGTGCACGTGGAGGTTTGCCCTCATTTGAACCGGACCCTTACCCGCATAGCCGAGTTGGGTAAAAAACCGGTTGTGGTGCTTAACCCCCACACCCCGCTTTGCTCCGTTGAAAACGTGCTGGATCTGGTCTCCATGGTTTTGATCATGAGCGTCAACCCGGGCTTTGGCGGCCAAAAGTTCATACCCGGCTCGGTTGAAAAAGTGGCTGAGCTGCATGCCATGATCGGCCGCCGGGGGTTGGAGGTGCCGATCCAGGTGGATGGCGGGATCCAGGCCGACACCATAGGGCAGGTGGCCGCGGCCGGCGCCCGGGTGTTTGTCTCCGGGTCCGGGGTTTTCGGGCATGCCTCGGGCTACAAGGCGGCCATGGACGAGATGCGTGAAAAGGCCCGGGAGTACGTGCGCCAGAGCGTCTAGCCATGAGGCGTGATGCGGCGCTTTTCAGCCTGTGGCTACTGGTGTTGGGCCTTTGTATGTATTACGGCCCCGTGGCGCGGCCTTGGTTCGAAGGCGCTGCCGGAGTCTGGGCGGCCTGGGCCATGGCTTTGACTGGAGCCGCGGCCCTAACGGGATCGGGCTGGCTTTGGCTGCGCCTGCCGCGCCAGCGCCGGGCGCTTGCCGCCGGAGGGCTAGCGGTGGTGGTCTTGGGGCTGGTGTTTCTGGCCTGGTTGCAGCCCCTTCTCATCGAAAGATCTCATCTAATACTTTATGGCGTTTTAGGGGTGCTGGCCTGGCGGATGACGGGCCACTGGCGGCAAGGCTGCCAGAGGCTGGTTTGGGCCATATTATTGGCAGGAGCAGTGGGTCTGGTGGATGAGGTCGGCCAGTGGCTCCACCCCGAGCGCATGTTTGACTGGCGCGACGTTGCCACTAACGCCGCTGCTGGGGCACTGGCCGTCCTAGCGGCAAGGCTGCTTACACCACCTTGATATAAGAAAAGGCGCCCCCGTGGAGGGCGCCTTTAGTGATTTATCACAACGTTATAATTAGCGAACCACACCTTTGAGACGGATTTTGAATAGCTTGTCCGAAGCTTGGATGCCCAGCGTTTCGTTGAATGAACCCTTCGGCAAATTGTCTACCTTGGGAATGATCTCCAACATCAGCCGCTCGCCGGGCTTGGTCCAATCTTCCTTTATCTCGAACAGGTCGTGATTATAATCCAGTTTGGCGATCTTGAGTTGGGGCGCGCAGGCGCGCTTGACCAAGATGGATCGGCCCATGGGTTTCAGGCCTTTTGTCAAGGCGCCGAAAAAGAGGTCGTGGGGCTGGGCGGTGAAGGGGCCCCGCACCTCCACCACCGCGAAGAGGCTTACTTTGGAAGATCCCGGCACCACAAGGAAAAGAGGTCCGGCAAAATCCATGGCTTCCTTGGATTTGGCCGTGAGGGTCAGCTTATACTTCTTGCCGCCGGGCAAGGCCTTCAGCTTGGCGTCCAGGTATTCCTTCATGGGGTTTTCCACGGCGGCGATCATGAGCCGCTTGCCCTCGGGATCGCTCAAGGTCACGGTGGTGGATATGGTTTCGCCCAGACAACCTATGACTTGTATCCGGCGGCTGTCTTGGCCTTCCACCTCGATGCGGCTTTTGGTCTCGCCCACCATCATTAAAGTTGTGAAGGGTTGGGAAGGATCATTGGAAGACACCACCGCGCTCTTGCGGAAGGCTCCGGTTATGCCCGCGGTGTCCAACTCCAGGGTTATGGTGCCCTTGTCGCCCGGCGGGGTGATCTTTTGGAACTTGGCAACCGTGCACCCGCACGATGGGCTGACCTTGTCAATAATCAGGTTGAGATCGCCCTGGTTAGTGAACGTAAACTGGGCTACTTGAGTGGTGCCTTCTTTCACGTTGCGGAAAATCTTTTCAGTGGAATCAAAGACCATTTTCGGAGCTGCTGCGGCTGATACAGTAATGGCGCCAAAAACGCTGCACACCAAAGCAATAATTACAAGTAAAGCACAATGCGGCCTGGACATGGGCTCTCCCTTCAGGCATTTATTATGGAGTGCGAGAGGTATTGCCAATTTTGGCGCCGGGAGGCATGGCCTAAATCCAACGCCTAACGGAAAATTATCACAACCCGCTAGCGGCGTCCAGGAGGCAGAGCGAAATGGCTACGGCCAAAAGACCAAACAGCCCCCGTCAAGAAATGCGTTTTACGAGAGTTTATCTTTGGCGGCATCCCGAGGTGTTGGGCAGTGAAGATGGAAAATTTTGGGGCCAAACCGACGTGGCTCTGACCAAACGAGGCAAGGCCCAGCAGAAAGCGGTGGCCAAATACATGGCCCAGCGCGAGCTCACCGCAATTTACTGTAGCGATTTGCAACGCACCAAGCTGGTGGCCGAAGCTGTCTCCCGGGCCTTCAAACCACGCAAGCAAGTTAATGCCTTGCCCCAGCTTCGTGAACTCAGTTTGGGCGAGTGGGAAGGCCTGACTTACCAAGAGATAGATAAAAGATATCCCGGCGCACTGGCCCAGCGGACCGAGGATTTGGCTGGTTATCGCATCGATGGGGGGGAATCTTTGGAAGACCTGGCCGAGAGGGTGATTCCGGTATTTCAGAAGATCGTAGCTGAAAATGAAGGCGGCCGCGTATGCATCGTGGCCCATGCCGGAGTGAACCGGGTGATACTCACCAAGGTCATGGGAGCGCCTTTGGATCGCCTCTTCCGCCTGGACCAGGCCTATGCCGCACTTAACGTCATAGACGTTTTCGAGGACGGCCTCCCCTTGATCCGTAATATCAACTACCAACCGACCCGGGTTAGCTGAACCGCGCTGCCCGGTATGGCGGCAGGGCGGGAGGTAAAAATCCTGTATTGCTACCCTAGCCCAAGCGGGCAGGAGGCGGCTCAACCCGGGGAAGTCGGCTTGGGCGGTCATCATTGACTGCAGGGTAGCCCCGGTCGTCATTGCCGGGTGTGGGGACACCGGTTTGTAAAGCCCGGGGATGGCCAAGCGCCTAAACACCAAAGGCAACCGCCCGATTCTCTCCCTAGTATCATTAGGCTCCTCTGGGCTATCATGAAATATGAGCCAGACCGGCCCTCGTCAATAAATGACCCGGGCGCAGGGACATACCCTGTCTTGGTCTCAGCGAAGATCACCATGGGCTACGCTCAGCCCCCTAGACCAAAGAGGTTTCGGTTGCTTTGTTCTAGCTTGGCCACGACTCCGCGATACGACGGATTGGCAAGATCCGGCCAAGGCTAAAGTGAAAGGGAGAACGATGATAGCCAGAATCATATTAATGTTGGGGGTCATGCTTTCGCTATTGGTCGGCGGAGCAGCTGGTGCGGCGCAAAGAAACCGCATCGTGTTTATCAGCGATCTGCACATGAATGTGGATGCCAGTTATTCATGGCTCAACAAGCACACAGGAGACTTGGCCACGTTTCTAGAGGATCTTTATTCCAGGGATGATGTGGCCGAGTTGGTGATTTTGGGCGACTTGCTGGACGATTGGGTGTGTCCGGTAGAGGACGTGCCCAATACGTTCTTCCGCATCCTGAACGCCGATCATAATAAGTATATCAAGAAGAACCTACGCGCCTTGTGCTTGAAGGAGGACATCAAGGTCACCTATGTGGTGGGCAACCACGATATGCTGTCCTTTATGGAAGACAACAAAAGCGTGATACAGGATGCGTTTCCCGGGCTGAATATAATTTCCGATTCTCCCGGCATGGGCTTTTACACCAAGGACAATGTGATATGGGCCGAGCATGGCCACCGCTACACCATGTTCAATGCGCCCGACACTTGGAGCCGCGTAGGCAGTCATCTACCCTTGGGTTATTTCATCTCGCGCTTGGCAGCCTCCAACTCCCAGAACACCGGCCAGGTGGTGACCACTCCTGAACTGCTGGACCGATACGTCAAGCACCCGTCCACGGCAAGCGGCTATGGCATGCGCGGCGAGGTCGGCGGTATTTGGGATGACGCCTTTATCGTCATCGTGTTTAACGCCATCGCCCTGGACATGGGATATAAGCCCTTGGATCAGTTTGAGATGAATGGTTTGGACGGCTACGGCAGTGATCCTTTTGTGGAGACCGTGGCTTTCACTTTTGACAGCATCGTTTCAGACTGGCCAACCAACCACGACCGGGTGTCATCCACCACGGCCATTTGGGATGACCTGGGCCATCTTTCCGGTCCGGCCAACATCATCTTCGAGATGCCAGACTACATGAAACCTTTCTATCCTTTCACCCCGCGCATCATTTTGTTCGGCCATACCCACGAGGCCGAGTTCCAATATCATGCCGGCCCGGTGGATACGATTTACGTGAACACCGGCACCTGGATAGACAAAAAGCCCATGACTTGGGCGGAGATTGAAATCAACGACGCCGGGCAAGGGCAAAAGGTCTATCAAGTGGAGCTATGGTACTACGGGGAGGCTACCCCTAGGCAGTCCGGAGCTATTACCGTGTCCGATAGCTGAGCAAGGCGCCCGTGCTGCTCGGCTGGCTTAGCGTTCTACGTGCGAGGCCAATTCTTCCAGCCAGGCTTGGTTGGCCTGGCCCATGGCCTTGGGCGAATAAAAGAGGCGCAGGAATAATAGCGGCCATCCGCTGACCAGCTCACGGGATTCCACCAGGGTTCCGCCCGGCGCGCCGCGAAAGATGAAATCCCGCCGCACGGAAACGCCCCAGGCCTTGCCCCGCCAGGAAAGGCGGCGGCCGGGATCGGCCTCCAAGCCGGTTGCCGCAGCAACCACTCTTTGGCCCAGGGGCTTGAAGCAAAGCTCAAGGCTGCTGCCGGAAGCCTCTTCGCCGCTCATTTGCGTCCAGCCCATCATTTCCAAAAAGGCGGACCACGCCGTTTCCCTTGGCGCGGAAATCAAACGCGAAGCCGTCATTGATAGAGTAAGGCTCACAGCAGCATCCCATGGGCTTGGCGCCGGGGCAGGGGCACCACAGTAAAAGATTCTTGACCAACCATAACCTCAACCGGCTGATCGGCCGGCGCTTTTCCATATCCGGCCACAATCTGCGCCGCCAGTTCCAGGTCGGCTCTGGCGGAAGGGCCGATGTACAAACCCAAGGGACCGGGAACGCCCTGGGCAATTATACGCAAAGCCTCATCAGGGGCCAGGGATTCCAAAATGCCGTTTTCGCCCTGGTTGCGGCCCACCACCAGCTTGGCCTGCGGCGAGAGGCGCAGGTGGCGGCCGTGCTTTAACAGCTCCACCATTTCCACTCCCGCCTGTGGCGTGTGCTGTAGTAAATCCTTGAGCCGGTGGCTGAAGCCGGGCTCGGTTAACAGGCAGCCCCCGGCGGGCGCGGGGTAATCGGTGACCCCCAACTGCCGGGCCAACTCCATCTGGGGCTTGCGGGAACGTCCGCTGAGCCCGGTCAGCTTTTCCCGTTCCACCAATCCCGTTTCCTCCATTGGGGTGGGCTCAAGCACCAAAGCCGATAGAGGGCGCAGGATGCTTTGCGGCCGGCCGGAAAGCTTGGCCACCAAGCCCAAGGCCTGGCGGTTTTGGCTCATGGGCCGCTGCCCCAGCACCTCGCCGGAAAATAGGAAATCAAAACCGTGGGCATCCATGAGGCTGCCGGCCTTGCGGTACATGTAGCCGTGGCAATCAATGCAAGGATTCATGTTGGACCCATAGCCGTAGCGCGGCGCCTTGACCACGTTCTCCAAATGCTCCGGCCCCACTTCCAGGACAGATAAGGCAAGCCCTATGTGGGCGGCGCTTATCTGGGCGCGCTGGGCGCCAAAGAAAGGAGTCGCAAAGGTGACGCCCTCCACCTCCACCCCAGCCCGGCGCAACACCAGGGCGGCCAACATGGAATCCAAGCCACCCGAGAACAGACCTAAGGCTTTAGCCATGATGGACCTCAAGGTGCTTGAGGCTTCTGCGATATAAACGATGGATGCTAATCACGGTGTCAACGTCTCCCAGTTAGGCGCGGGGTTTAACCCCTGGATTATTTCTTTGGCCAGGTCCAAGGGTTCCGCAACCTGGTCGATAAGAGCCGAATCGCTGGTGGCGACCGGCCCCGCATGGTCTTTCAGAATGCGCTCCGGCACTGCCACGGCTTGGGCGTCTCCGGCCAGGCCGGCTTGAGCCAACATGTCGCGCAGCCTGGCAGCGAGTTCCCCGCTTTTGGATAGCGGGGCATCCAGACAAACATGCACCGAGGCCACCTTAACAGCAACGAGCTTTTCAATCATAAGACTTGCCGCCTGCTGTGTGGCCGGGCCGGGGCGGTGGCTGCTGCCCTGGCCTGCTATGTCGCGTAAAACGCCGTCATCGGCCAGGATCAGGCGGCCGCCGCCCAGGGCGGCCTCCAAGGTGATGAGCACATTATGCCCGTCCACTCCTACCGGCCGTCCTCGGCAAGCGCTCATAGCGAGGAGCCGTTTCCTTCTGGCCTGCGCTTCTGCCGGGGCGAAGACTCCCCGCCGCAGCAAGTGGCGGCAGGCGGCGTCAAGGCCCCAACGGTCGCCCACCACCCTGAGGACTCTTTCCCGGGGATACCCCCGGGAAAGCATATAGCGGGCGTCGGCCGCGGCTTGGGCCAGGGCGTCCGAAATGGGGGCCATGGAGCTGCTCCGCTTGGCAATATCTTTGTTATGAAAAACCTAATGCACAGACAAAAAACGGACAAGCCGAATTGCGCAACCGGATTATGGGCTTGCGATAAAGCCGCGGGCGCCGCGCGGAAATGATCTGCTTGTTCGCCCGCTTAAGGCACTTCGGCTTCCCGCCAGCTGTAGCAGGTTATTCCGGAAAGGTTTTCCAGTTCGTCCAGAAACTCGCCCCAGCCGGACCCTGATTCGATGGCCAAGGAGTAGGTGAGCTTTACGATATGGGTCTCGAAACAACGCTCGCGTCCCGCGAAGGTGATGCGGGCGTTAAAGCGGTCGCACAGTTGCCTTATGGAATCCCGCACTTTCAGGTCGCTGCTGTCCACCTCTAATACTACGTATTGATCCTGCCTTACGCGGCGGGCGACCCGCCTAAGGAATATCAGGGCAAAGAGGACGAAAAACACCGTGACCGCGGCCGGCAAATAGAGACCAGCGCCCACGGCCAAGCCGACCACGGTGCAGGTCCACATGGCCGCGCCGGTGGTGACCCCCCGGGCGGAGGCGCGGCCTTGGATAATGGCACCGGCACCCAAAAAGCCCATGCCCGCGATGGCATAGGAAGCCAACCGGCCCGGATCCATGCGGATCATGGAGTTTACTCCGGCCGGGGCGAATATCTGACTAAGGTGCAGGGAAAGGCTCATGATTAGCGCGCCGGCCATGGCCACCAGCATGCAGGTGCGCAAGCCCGCGGCGCGTCCATGGCGCTCACGCTCCAGGCCGATAAAAAGGCCCAAAACAGCAGCTAAGGCGATCCGCCCAATCATGGTCAGCTGGTCAACATCCATACCCGGTTCTAATCTCCGTAAAGATCAGCTTAGGTCCTCAGCGCCCCTGGCAAGCTAGAATTTAACCTTGGGCGCTTGCTTGGCGGCCTCTGGCGCGGCAAAGAGCTGCTTGGCCTGGAAGCCCATCATCTTGGCCAAAAAGACCGTGGGGAAGGTCCTAATGGTGGTGTTGTACTGTTTCACCGACTCATTATAACGGGTGCGGGCCACGCTTATACGGTTCTCGGTGCCTTCCAGCTGGTCTTGCAGGGCCCGGAAATTCTGGCTGGCCTTCAAGTCCGGGTAACGTTCCACCACCACCAGCAAGCGGGAGAGCGCGCTGGTGAGCTGCTGGTTGGCCTCCAACTTCTGGGGGAGGTTGCCGGCGGAAACCGCTTGCTGACGGGCCTTGACCACCGCCTCCAGGGTCTCGCGCTCGTGGGAGGCATAGCCCTTTACGGTTTCCACCAGGTTGGGTATCAGGTCCAAGCGGCGGTTAAGCTGCACCTCGATATTGGCGCCCGCCTGATTTACCTGCTCTTCCAAGCTAACCAGCCGGTTGTAGGGACTGGCCAGCAGGAAATAAAGAATCAAAACCAAGACGCCTATGCCTATGGCAATTTTGGCTCCACGGCCCATTTTATTAAGACTCCTTTGCAATCGCTAGTTGATCTACATTCTTGCTCAAATCACTAAGCTCAGCCAAGGCATTTTCTATGAGTGCCGTCAATTCGCCGGCCGAGAGCTTGAGATCGCCGATCTTCACGCGTCCCATTTTGTGGAAGGCGCCAAGTTGAACCCCGGCCTCATCCATGGCCTCCAGAACCGACGCTGGATGATTGGGAAAGCTGCCTTTAATCAAGTGAAGATAGGCTTTAAAAAGGGCGGTGAACGCGGACAGGGAGTCCGCGATTAATCCCTTGAGCGCATCCTTTTTACCGCCGCTCATGATGAGCCGGCTACGCATGGCCATAATTTTGGCCTTGAGTTCGCGTTCCAACTGGAGGCGTAGATCGCTGGGGCTGATTTGCAGATCAGCCAAGGGATCCTTGCCGAAAAGCCTTTTATGTTCAGCGGCCATGACCAAAAACTCGATGGGGAACACATCCTGGCTGGCAGCCAGGTAATTGGGGGTGACCACCAACGGCACCGCCACGTTGGCCGGAGCCCATTGCTGGTAGAAATCCATGAGCCGGCCCACACGATGCCCGGACCCGTCAGTCTTTAGTATCATTAGATTTATATCGCTGCGGCCTTTGATGTAGCGATCAGCGGAGGCTGAGCCGAAAACCGCCAATCCCAGGAGGTCTTCACCCAGAATCTCCTGAAGCTGCTTTAAAATCTTGGGATAAAGGACCTCGGGCCGCTCAGGTGGCTTTGGCTTCATTTTTTAAACTTCCTCGCCTGGTTGCGGCGCTGTCCGCGCCGATACTTGATTATGGCCGAAATGCCCAGCGACATCTTGGGTCAGGACCTTGCTGGATAGCTATGGGTGCAAAAGGCTTTTCTCTGCGGGCCTAAAACCCCCCGGAAGCGCCGCCGCCGCCGCTCATCCCTCCGCCGAAGCCGCCGAAACCGCCGCCGCCAAAACCCCCGAATCCGCCGCCACCACCGCCCCCCCGGAAGCCGCCGCCCAGCATGGAGCCCAAAATGATAGCAGGCAGTACGCCTCTGGCTGAGCCTCTGCGCAGGGAGGTTAGCAGTATGAACAGCACCAGGAAAACGAAGAAAAGACCGCCAAAGGCCAATCCGCTGGACGGCTTGCGTAGCGTGACCTGGGGCACGCCGCTTAGGGTTACGCCTCGATCCTTGGCAATAATTTGGGCGGCTGCGGCCACGCCGGCATAGAGACCTTTACCAAAATCGTTCTTTTTGAGATAGGGCAGCATGGCCTGATCGCGGATGGCCCCGGAGGTGGCGTCGGTGATGAGGCCTTCCAGGCCGTAGCCCACCTCGATGCGCATGCGGCGCTCCTTGATGGCCACCAGAAACAACAGGCCCCGGTCGTCGCCTTTTTTGCCGATGCCCCACTGTTTAAAAAGGCGCACGGCGGTATCTTCAATGGAGTCGCCTTCCAGCGAAGGGATGGTAGCCACGACTAGAGCCGCGCCGGTTTTTTGCCAGAGCTCGGTGGCGGCCGCGGTAATTCCCTGGACATATTGAGGCGGTATTACTTTGGCGTAATCCCCCACCGGACCCTGAGGCCGGGGCCATTCCGCGGCAGCCCCGGGAAGGGCCAGGCAGACTACAAACAGTAAGGCCAGCAGCAGGCTAGCTATATGGCGGCGCCGAGTCGCCCGGGACATGGCAAAAGAGTTGATGATGATTAACCTTCCTCTTCTTTTAAGAGCGTGCATGGATGTACAGCCGCGACGCCATGGTTCGAACGTATTGGGCTACAGCCCTTCCTGGGCCAATTCCTCCAAAAGTTCCTTTTGGCGTTTGCTGAGCTTCTTGGGCACCGTCACGCTCAACTTGACATAGAGGTCCCCCCGGCCCGAGCCCTTGAAATGTGGCAGCCCTTGGCCCTTCAAGCGCAACCGAGCCCCGTTTTGGGCTCCCTTGGGCGCTTTGACCGAGAGCGTCTTGCCGTCCAAGGTGGATACCTCAAGAGTGTGACCCAGGGCGGCTTGGGTGAAGGAGATATCCTCTAGTTTCTCAAGGTCGTCGCCGTCACGCCGCCAGCCAGGCTGTTCCATAACGCGGACTCTTATAAAAAGATCGCCGGCCGGAGCGCCTTGGGGGCCGGGTTCGCCCTTGCCGGAAAGCCTGAGTTTTTGGCCGGTGGCCATGCCGGGAGGGATTTTTACGCTGACTTTTTCCAGCGCGCCGCCGCGGCGGTAGGAAACCATCTTGGTGGCGCCTGTTATGACCTCGGACAAGCTTACGGGCAGTTCATAGACCAGATCAGTGCCTTTGGCCATGCCGGGCTGGCCATAGCCTCCGAAGCCTTGGCCAAAATCAAAGCCGCCCATGCCCGGCCCGCCGGCTTGCCCGGCACCGGGCCGTCCGCCCCCAAAAGAATAGGTGCGGAATCCGCCTCCGCCGCGTCCCCCGGTGAAGCGGGAGAAAAAGTCGCCGCCGAGGCCCATCTCGCGCAAAATGTCGGAGATGTCGCTACCGTGAAAAATATCTTCCTGACTATAGCGCTGGCGGAAATCCGTGCTGCCGAAGGTGTCGTATTGTTTGCGCTTTTCAGGATCGGAAAGAACCGCGTAGGCTTCGCCTACTTCCTTGAAGCGTTCCTCAGCGGTCTTATCGTCCTTGTTGCGGTCAGGATGATATTTAAGCGCCAGCTTGCGATAGGCTTTTTTTATTTCATCCTGGGAAGCGCTTTTTTCCACCCCCAGAGTTTTGTAATAATCCTTGGACATCTTTACCTTGCCGCGCCGGGTTTGCCGGCGGTTATCTTTTTAATTGCTTGGCGTTGTCCGGCCAGTCGCACTCGTGGCCCCTGGCCGGTCCGCCTACGAAGCAATATAAGTTCACCTCTGTGGCCTGTCAAGCAGGACAGGGTAGATTGTTCCGTAAATAGGAGGGCTTAACCTAGTCACTACCCTGCGGGAGCCTGACTAGCGGTGGATAGCTGCTCGCAAAGTTCGTCCACTATAGCCTCCAGTTTTTTGGAGTTAAGCCCCAATAATTTCAATGCTAAGCGATCCAAGGGCGGCACCCAAGGGTCGCCGCCGTCGCCGTAGCCAAAGCCCCTGACCAAGCAATCGGCCAGATGCACCGCCGCCGTCATTTGGGGGGCCTTGCGTGAACCTTCGGGTTTATGGTGCCAGCGGATGGGCTCTGAGAGCTCCTCTGGCAGCTTCCAGCTTTCAGCAAGCCATTGCCCTACCTGGGTGTGGTTGAAGCCCAGCACCTCGTACTCCGCTTCGCGCAGAGCCAAGCCCTCCACCTCTACCAGTTCGTTGATTGAAGCCGAATCGTCCGGCATGTGCACCCGAATGACGACCTTGCCCAGATCGTGCAGCAGGCCGGCCAGGGAGGCCTCTTCCGCATCCGGCATGCCTGCCTGCACCGCGATTATGGTGGCGGCGGTGGCCACACCCATGGAGTGGTGCCATAGATCCTCGCCTTTGTTCTTCATGAGGTCAAACACGCTGGAGGTGAGGATCAAGCCCTTGACCACGTCGAATCCCAGTAACACCAAGGCCTGGGTCAGAGAGCCGACTTTGCGTGAAAAGCCGAAGAATGCGCTGTTGGCTAATTTGAGCACCTTGGCGGTGAGCACCTGGTCGCGGCTGATGAGCTTGCCGATGTCCGCGGCGGAAAAGCGTTTGGACTCCACCGCGCGGCTGATCTTGTCTATCATGCCGGGCAGGGTGGGTAAGTTCTTTAACAGCTGAATGCGCTTTTTGGCCGCCGCCTCCTCCAGAACCAAGACCTAATCTCCATCTATCTGGATGGTGTAGCCGTGGATATCGTCGTCATCATCGTCGTCCAGGCCATGGTATCTTTCCTCCTCAGGCGGGAGAGAAGGGGTACAGCCGTTTTTGATACGCTTGCGGAACATTTCCCGGATCGCCATGAGGACCTTGTCGTCCTCCACCCGGGAAAAGCGCATGACCAGCTCTTCTTCGGCTTTTTGCAGGAAAGCCTGGCGTTCTTCGTCAGAAGCGAATTGATCGCCTTCCACCACAACCGATTCGATCTCCAGACGCTCCAGAAGGTGGATATTGTCCTCGCTTAGGGCGGCGCCTTTGCCCATGAGGATAACCCCGTCGTCGCGGGCGACATCCTGGGCCAGAACCATACCCGTATTCAGCTTGTCCACGGTCAGGCGGATCATGGCGTTCTCCCTTGGACCTAATCCTATCAGATAATCCATGGGCTGGGCAAAACAAGCCAATTGCTTGCCAGGCTTAGTTTGCCCTTGGGCCGGCCTGTGCTAAGATCGAACCGCCACGGAAAATTGCCTAGGCGATGAAGCATGCTGGAGCCCCGGTTATGAGCCGCCCCAAAATGGAGTTCATAAATCTGAAGCAAGCCGCTAGCGATGCGCTGAGCGCCGCCGCCCGTTTGGCCGCCTATCATCATGACCAAGGCCGGCGGGTTTTGATCCAGGCCATGGATCAGGCCGAGGCAAAGAAGATGGACGAGCGTCTCTGGACCTATGAATCAAACTCCTTTGTACCACATGCCGTGGCCGGAGGGCCGGATCAAGGCCGGGAGCCGGTTCTGATAGACTATGAGCCGGGCAATCCCAACCAAGCGGAGGTCTTGATCCTTCTCCATCCCACAGGCGCTGCGATCAGCCAGGACTTCAATCTGGTTATCCTGCTTATCCCGAGAGAAGAAGGACCCGAGTTAAAATCCTGCCGCGATCTTTACGCCAAGCTGCGTGATGCCAAGCAATCGGAGGTGGTTCACCTCACCTCACTGCCTTAGCCGTCCTTTTTGCGAGTTTGGGCTTCGGGCGTTACAGCGATCGCAGGTTGGCTGCCTCTGGTCTGGGCAGGTGGTTACGTTTAAAGATTTTTGTTAAAACGAGCTACAATTAAGAAAAAGTGCATC
>CAZDRW010000029.1:0-13741 GCA_964507555.1 uncultured Desulfarculaceae bacterium | reverse complement strand
GGCTTTTGGTGGATTTGGGGAAAAATCTGGGCAAAATAGCGGTGGTGGGCGGCGTTGCCTATCTCACGGTTCGTCAAGAATGGGACAACCTTCCCAATTTGGGCGACTTGCCGGTATCTGTCATCGCCAGCTACATCCTGGATGTCTGCTTCACTATCTTCTGGCGCACCGCCATGGCCATGATCGTGTTGGCCATCTTGGACTGGTCCTATCAGAAATGGGATTTCGAAAAAAACCTCAAGATGTCCAAGCAGGAGGTCAAGGACGAATACAAGCAGACAGAGGGCGATCCACAGGTAAAGGGACGCATCCGCAGCATACAGCGGGAGCAGGCCAAGCATCGCATGATGGCTGATGTGCCCCAGGCCGATGTGGTCCTAACCAACCCCACCCATCTTGCGGTGGCGCTCTCATACAAAGTGGGCCAGATGGATGCCCCCACCGTGGTGGCCAAGGGAGCCAATAAGGTGGCCGAGAAGATCAAGGCCATAGCCAAAGAACACAACATTCCGATCATCGAGGACAAGCCCCTTGCCCAGGCCCTGTACAAGGCAGTGGAGGTGGGGCAGGCCATACCCGGCGATCTCTACGAGACGGTGGCCACTATCCTGGCCCATGTATATCGGATGAAAAACAAGCATCGTGAAATCCTGGCCGGCACTAGGGCGGCACGCCAGGCGGCACAATAAGGAGCGGGAGCTATGGCTGAAGCGCTCGGCAATAAACTGCGAAGATTGGCCTTGCCGGCCATGGATAGCTCGAATATTTCCGAGATCGGTCTGGCCGTGGGCGTGGTGGCCATTTTGGTGGTCATGATCCTGCCGCTGCCTCCATTCCTTTTGGACATCCTGCTCAGCTTCAACATAACCTTCGCACTCATCATCCTACTCACCGGCATGTACACTTTGCGGCCTTTGGATTTTTCGGTTTTCCCTTCGGTGCTCCTGGTCACCACGCTGTTTAGGCTTTCGCTTAACGTTGCTTCAACCCGGCTGATTCTTTTGCATGGCGATGAAGGCACCGCCGCGGCCGGTCAGGTGATCAGGGCCTTCGGCATGTTCGTGGTGGGTGGCAATTATTTCGTGGGCTTGGTGGTGTTCATAATCCTGGTCCTCATCAACTTCATCGTCATCACCAAGGGCGCCGAGCGTATCGCTGAAGTGGCCGCCCGCTTTACTTTGGACGCCATGCCCGGCAAGCAGATGGCAATCGACGCCGACCTCAACGCCGGCCTGATAGACGAGGATCAAGCCAAAACCCGCCGTAGCGATGTTTCGCGCGAGGCCGACTTTTACGGGGCCATGGACGGCGCCAGCAAGTTCGTGCGCGGAGACGCCATCGCGGGCATTATCATCACCTTGACCAACATCCTAGGCGGCCTCTTGATAGGTATGCTGCAAAAGGACATGTCGTTTTTCGACGCGGCCGCCACCTACACCGTGCTCACCATCGGCGATGGTTTGGTGAGCCAGATACCGGCGCTCATCATCTCCACCTCAGCCGGCATCATGGTCAGCCGCGCCGCTTCGGACACCACCATGGGGGCGGAGTTTGCCAAACAATTTAGCAAGCAGCCCAGGTCCATCGCCATTGCCGGAGGTATTGTCTTTTGTTTCGGTCTGGTGCCGGGCTTGCCGCACGTCTCCTTTATGGTGTTGGGATTGGCCATGGGCGGCTTGGCTTTCGCTATTTTCCGGGCAAACGCCGCGACCAGAGTCGAGGAAGCGGCCCAGGAAAAGGCGGCACATGAGGAGCTTCCGCCCGGACCAGAGCAGGTGCAGGCGCTTCTGCCCCTGGATGCGCTGGAGCTTGAAGTCGGGTACGGACTGATACCTTTGGTGGATGAGGAGCAGAATGGCGATCTTTTGGAGCGCATCCGCAGCATCAGGCAGCAGTTGGCCCTGGAAATGGGCATCGTGGTGCCGCCTTTGCACGTGCGCGACAATCTGCAATTAAAGCCCGGCGGCTATGCCATCATAATCAAGGGCAACGAGGTGGCCGGAGGCGAAATGATGATCGACTACTTCTTGGCCATGGACCCTGGCGATGCCAAGAAGTCATTGGAAGGCATCCCCACCACCGAGCCGGCTTTCAACCTGCCCGCATTCTGGATACCGGAGACCAAGAAAGAGGAGGCCCAGTTCGCCGGATACTCCGTGGTCGACCTTTCCACGGTGATCGCCACCCATTTGACCGAGGTAATAAAAAGCCATTCCGACGAGTTGCTGGGACGCCAGGAAGTGCAGGGCCTTTTGGAAAACCTGGCCAAGACCTCGCCCAAGGCGGTAGAGGAGCTTAACAGTGTTCTCACCCTGGGCCAGGTGCAGAAGGTGCTGCAGAGTCTCTTGAAGGAGCGCGTAAGCGTACGCGACCTGTTGACCATCGCCGAAACCTTGGCCGATTACGCGCCCATGACCAAAGACGCCGAGGTTCTCACAGAGTATTGCCGGCAAAAGCTGGCCCGGGGCATCGTCAAATCCATCCTGGGGACCGGAGAAAAGGACCTGCACGTGCTGACCCTGGATCCGGGGGTCGAGGATATTTTGACAGCCGGCATCCATCAGACCGAGCATGGAGCCTACCTATCGGTGGATCCGGATAAGGTGCAGGCCATTTTGGGTGGGCTCAATAAGGAGCTGGAGAAGTTCACCCAACTTACCCAGCCTCCGGTGGTGCTCTGCTCACCGGTGGTGAGGCGCCATTTCCGCCGTTTGGTGGAACGCTTTGTGCCCACCTTGGCGGTGCTGTCGCACAACGAATTGGTGCCTGAATTGAATGTTCATTCTTTGGGGGTGGTCCGCTTGGCCGGCGGCCAGGACAAGAGCCGCAAGCTTACCAAGGGCAAGTAAGGAACGTATGCAGACATGAGGGTAAAGCGCTTCACCGCCGATGACATGACCCAGGCCATGCGGCAGGTTCGCCAAGAGTTGGGGGCTGAAGCCGTCATTCTGGCCACCAAGCGCCTGCCGGGAGGCGGGGTGGAAATTTCTGCGGCCATGGATGACGGAGCCCCTGAGAGCGTGGCTTCGGCCCCAGAGGCCATGCGGGAAGGCGGCGAGGAAAGCGAATCTGGCATCGCCATGGCGGCTCTGGCCCGCCGGGTGGAAGGTTTGGGCCAGATGCTCACCCGCCATTTGGTGGTGAGCGAGGCTGCGGCGGGCTTCTCCGCCAGGCCGGAAGTGGCGCCCTTGTACCACTACCTCATGCGCCAGGAGGTTGCCCCAGAGTTGATCAGCCAATTGCTTGACGACCTCTCGGCGCCTGATGCGGTGGGCCTTTTGCCTCGCTTTTCGATCCGCTTGAAAAAATTGTTCCGGGTGGCTGATCCTCTGCGGGTCAAATCCGGCGGACCCTTGGTGTGGGCCCTGGTGGGGCCGACCGGGGTGGGCAAAACCACCACCATCGCCAAGTTGGCGGCTTGCTATGCGTTGAAGCATCGGTTGAAAGTAGGCATGATAACAGTTGATACTTTCCGTATGGCCGCCCCTGAGCAACTCCAAGTCTACGGCCGCATCATGGATCTGCCCACCCGCGTGGCCGCCAGCCCGGTTGAACTGCGGGAGGCGGTGGAAGAGCTTTCAGACTGCGAGTTGATACTGGTGGACACTGTGGGGCGCTCGCCCGCGGATGAGGAAAACCTGGTGGAGTTGGCGTCCGTGCTGGCAGGAGTAAAAGGGCTGGTGTGCCATCTGGTGCTGGCCGCTCCCACCCGCGACCGGGACCTGCAGCTAGTGGCGCGGGCTTTTGGCCGTTTCGACCCCCAAAGCCTTATTTTCACCAAGCTGGACGAAACGGGCACTTTCGGCCCTATACTGAATCAGATGGCAAGGACCGCGAAACCGGTGAGCTATTTGACTTTTGGCCAGCGGGTGCCCGATGACTTTGAGGAGGCCACCCGCGAGGGGCTGACCAAGCGGCTGCTGCCATCGCGGCGGGAGCTTGAAACTATTTGAGTAATTGGCCGGCCTGTCAGGGAAAACTGGTCTTGAGAGGCCCGGTTTGCTATAAAGTCCATATGTTGGGTTGCCAGCGCTAGGCAATTAGGAGTTCTTAATGGATCAAGCCCAATCCCTCAGGAAAATGGCCGCGCAGAGCCGCTCCGTTTCGGCAGGCACGGCCTTACGCACCATGGCGATTACCAGCGGCAAAGGTGGCGTGGGCAAGACCAATGTTGTGGTCAATTTAGCCCTGGAACTGGCTAGCCTGGGCCGCAAGGTTCTGCTTATCGACGCGGATTTGGGTTTGGCCAATGTGGACGTTTTGCTGGGCTTGGCGCCCAAATACTCCATAAATGATGTTATCCACGGTGAAAAGACCTTGCAGGAAGTGGTGGTGGAGGGACCTCGCGGCATTAAAATTCTTCCCGCCTCCAGCGGTGTGAGCGATCTGGCCCAGTTGAGCAGCGAGGAAAAGCTAATGATCCTGCAGGAACTGGACGCTTACGACACTGATGCCGACACGGTGCTCATCGACACGGCGGCCGGCATCAGCGACATGGTGCTTTACTTCAACACCGCAGCTCAAGAACGGGTGGTGGTGGCCACTGGGGAGCCCACCAGCCTGACCGACGCCTATGCGCTGATCAAGGTGCTTTACACTAGGCGCCAAGAGCGCCGTTTTAAGATTCTGGTGAATAATGTAGCCGACACCAGAGCGGCCAAGGAGGTATACCGCAAGCTGGCCATGGCTGCGGACCATTTTCTCGGCGGCTTGTCTTTGGACTATTTGGGCTTCATTCCCAGCGACCCGGCCGTAAATAAATCGGTGATGAAGCAAAAGGCCCTGGTGGAGGCCTTTCCAAATTCTCCGGCGTCGCAAGCGTTCAGACAACTGGCAATCACTATGGTGAATTTGCCGGCAGAACAAACCAGCGGGAACATCAAGTTCTTCTGGCGTAGATTGGTCAACATGGCGTAAAATCACAAGGCTAGGAATAATACCCGCTTAGGGGCCGGCGCTTGTATCAAGGTCCCGTGGTGCACTAACAAGGATCTAGCCCGCAAATTCTGGGGGATGGCGCGGGATGACAGCGAGACTCCGGTTTGTCAGAATGCGGCCGACCTGGCTTTAGGCCCGGCGGCCATGGTGCGGGAGGCGCGGCGCCGGTGGTGAATGGCTAAAACAGGCCGAAGATAGTATGACAACACAGGGCGAAACCGAACAGCGCTATCACCAGGCCAGGAATGATCCAGCCGTACGCGAGGCCATCATCCTGGAGCATACGCCCTTGATTCGCTTTGTAGCAGGCCGCATAGCGATGCGCTTGCCTTCGCATGTGATGCTGGACGACCTGTGGAGCGCCGGAGTGCTGGGCCTTATCGACGCTGTCGACAAGTTCGATCCCGACAAGCAGGTGCAGTTCAAAACTTACGCTGAATTTCGCATCAGGGGAGCCATCCTTGATGAATTGCGCTCCATGGATTGGGTGCCCCGTAGCGTGAGGCGCAAATCCAGCAAGTTGGAGGATGTATACAACAAGCTGCAAAACCGACTGGGCCGGCCGGCCGATGATGAGGAAGTGGCGGCCGAGTTGGGTGTGGACCTGGAGGAGTTTCACCGGCTGTTAGATGAGGTTCGCGGAGTGAACCTGCTTAGCTTGGACGACCAGGAAAGCCCTTTGAGCAAACTGGACTCGGAGACGGTGCTCAAGGCCCTGGGCAAGGAAGGCGAAGGTGAAGATCCCCTGGTATTATTGGGTCTGGCCGAGTTGCGCCATCAAGTGGCGCGAGCCATCGAAGGCCTGCCTGATAAAGAAAAGCTTGTAGTATCCTTGTATTATTATGATGAGCTAACCATGCGGGAGATCGGTGAGGTATTAGGGTACACCGAAAGCCGTATCAGTCAGATGCATACTAAGGCAATCTTGCGTCTGCGGGCCAGACTTCGCGACTTGGCCGGGGCCGTGACTTAGGGAGAGGAAGAACAATGGGCGTTGCTTACGACACCAAGATGAAGGTTCTGGTGGTAGACGATTTCTCGACCATGCGGCGTATTGTCAAAAACATCCTCCGCCAATTGGGTTTCGACAATATTGTCGAGGCCGATGATGGAGAGACCGCCGTCGGCAAGCTGGAAAGCGAGCGCATCGACTTCGTTATTAGTGATTGGAACATGCCTAAGATGAGCGGCCTGGAGCTTTTAAAGTGGGTACGCAACCACGACGAGTTCAAAGACCTGCCCTTTTTGATGGTCACCGCTGAAGCGCAAAAAGAGAATGTACTGGAAGCGGTAAAGGCCAAGGTCTCCAACTATATCGTAAAGCCGTTTACCGCCGAGACATTGAGCGAGAAGATCGATAAGATCTTCCAATAAGTAGCCCTGTCTCGGCCCCGCCCATGGGGGCGGCCACCGGGGGTGATTAAGCCATGGCTGCGGCCACGCCGGAAAGCAGCGGGCAAAGCCGCAAAGTCTTGGACGAAGCTCGCATAAACGAGAGCAACTTTGACGAAGAAGTGCTCTCCGAGCTGGGCGATGAGCTTAGTGCGTCTTCGTCTTCCGGTGACAAAGTTGAGTTGGATAAAGCCGACCTGCCCCTGGCCTTCGAGGAAGAGCCCGAGCCGGAACCCGAACCCATACCAGAACCGGAATTGGAGGTGGACCTAGCCGATGAGCCGGGTATGCCTCCCATGGAGGGTCAAGAGGAGCCGCCCAAGAGCAAGGTGCGGCGCTTTGCTTTTTTGGGGATTCTGGCCAGCATTGGTATCGGGCTTGCTCTGGGGTTGTGGTATGGCCTTTTAAAGCCCAAAGAGAGGGTCAAGACAGAACTCCCGCCTTACTTTTTCCAAGGCCCCATACCGGATCCCGATAAAATCCTCCGGGTGGACTTGGAGCCTTTCATCGTGCCGCTTTTGGCCTCCGAAGAAGGCCGCATTTTAAGGATCACGGTGAGCCTGGAGAGCCCGGACGATGAGTCCAAATTGCTGCTAAGCGATAAAACCCGGCTCTTGCGTGATGTGATCTACCGCATCCTGCGCGACCGGCCGGCGGGAGAAATAATGACCTACCGCGGTAAAAAGCTGTTGCAAGCCCAGATCAAATCCGAACTAAATCATATTTTGAATCAGCGTCTGGTGCATCAGGTGCTATTCACCGAGTTCGTGGTGACGGGGTAATATCATGGTGGACGGCGCCGCAAATTTCCCCATAATTTTTCAGCAGGCCGGCGTGGTCAGCAAGGTGCAGGAAAGCGTGCAGCGCGGTCCCGAGGCCCAGCAGATGGCGGCGGCCGAGGAGGCGGCTCAGCAGGCCAAGGAGCGCCAGAAGAGCGTGCAAAAACCGGAAGAATCGGCGGCGGACAACCGGGTGCGCACCGATACCCGTGGTTCGCGTGAGCAAAGACAGGGGCCTAAAGGACGCGGCGGCGAGCGGAGCAAAAAAGAAAAAGAGCAGACAAAAGCACTTAATACCGAAGGCGGGGGCCTGGTGGACGTGGTGGTGTGATGAACTGGCTATGGTGGGTGCAAATCGGGGCGGATATTCTGCTCATTGGCGGGTTGCTGGTGCTTTTGAGCCGCCTCAAAGGGAGCGGTGGAGCCAATTTGTCCGCGCCCAAAGAGATGCAGGATTTTTTGGCGGAAGGCCAGCGCTTGAGCCAGGAATTTGACCGCCTTTTGGGAGAGAAGCGCGAATTGGTGGGCACCACCCTCGCCACGCTGGATAATCGTATCGTTCAACTCAAGGCTATTGTGGAGGACTTGGAAACACGCCTTAAAAACGCCCGTCAAGTTTCCAAAGCAACAGAGGCTGGTAATGCAGAAGCGGTAAAGGAGCCGGCCGGTGATTCGTCCAGCGCCGCCAGCCAACCCGGCAACCAGGCCTTGGATGAATTCCGTAAAAAGGTGATGCGCTTAGCCCGCCAAGGCAAAGCCCCAGCCCAAATCGCCGAAGCGACCGGCAGGCCCAGAGGCGAGGTCGAATTGGTCCTAGGCCTCTCCGGCCGTTCAAAGTAAGCAAAACCCGTAAGCCTTCATCCCCTAGGCCCAGAAGCCGGCTCCTGCCCTTGGCTGGGGTGCTTGATGCTTTTATTTGCCAATACAATATCTTACGCAGCAAAGCCGCCCCCTGGCATACTCCTTGGCCGCATATTTCAGCCAGCTAGGCAATAACTTCCCGTCCTTTCTCGGATTAGAAACCAGCGTCAAGATACCGCGGGCATCGCATTTTCTGTCCTCCCGAGACTCATCGTGAATAAATATTAAATATCAATAAGATAAACGGCAAACTACTTTTTGAACCGATGTTTTGATGGTGGCACGAAGGTTGCTACTGACTTAGGCAAGTCAGATCATCCATCAGGAGAACGGTGAGGAAAATGGCCTACGACTTCGGATTCGCGGATGCAGTTCACGGCAGCCTGATGCAGCAGCGGAATATTGACATCATTTCCAACAACATGGCCAACGTGAACACCCCGGGTTTTAAGGCAGACCGCTTATTGTTCAACGACCTCATGGGTCGGCGGGTCTATAGCGTAATGGAACAGGGCCCCATGAATGTTACCAATGAGCCCTTGGATTTCGGCATCAGGGGCGACGGTTTTTTCCAGGTGCGCACCCGGAACGGCATCCGCATCACCCGCGCGGGCGCATTCCAAATGACCAACGATGGAACCTTGGTGACTCCGGCCGGAGATCCGGTGCTGGGCGCCGGGAATACCACCATCACTCTTAACCCGCAAGGTGGCAGGCCCGATGTGGATGAGGAGGGCGGCATCCACCAGAACGGTGAGTTGGTGGGGCAGATCGCGGTGGTGGAAGTGGTGGATCCCAACACCCTGGAAAAAGAAGGCTTGAATTTGTTTGTGGCCAAGGGAGGGGGCATGCCCACCACCCGACCGGCCCAAGACTATCGTTTGGTGCAAGGGGCTCTGGAAGAGTCCAACGCCACCGTGGTCCGCGAGATGGTGGGCATGATCGACAGCTTCCGGGGATTTGAATCCTACCAAAAGGCCATCCAAGTTATGCAGGAAATCGACCAGAAGGCCGCAGCTCAAGTGGGGCGGGTAGGCTAAAGGAATTTTATTAGGCTCGTCCGATAGCGAGCGAGGAGGATTTAAGCCATGATGCGCAGCCTGTGGACCGCAGCCACTGGAATGCTCGGCCAGCAGCTGAACATGGACGTGGTGTCCAACAACCTGGCCAACGTCAACACCTCTGGTTTCAAGAAAAGCCGGGTGGATTTCGAGGACTTGATTTACCAGACCTTGCGCCAGCCAGGTGCTGCGCAAGCCAACGGTCAGTTGATCCCCACCGGCATTCAGGTGGGCATGGGCACGCGGCCGGTGGCGGTGCAAAAGCTGTTTAGCCAAGGCGATTATCAGCAAACCGGTAACCAACTGGATGTGGCCATTGAAGGTGAGGGCTTCTTTAAGCTTCTGCAAGGAGACGTGGAGGTCTACACCAGAAACGGGGCTTATAAACTGGATAACAATGGAGTGATCGTGGACAGCCACGGTTATATACTCCAGCCCCAGTTCACCGTGCCCGACGGCACCACCAGCGTAACCATCGATCCCGGCGGCACCATAACCGCTCTGGCCTCGGATGGAACCCAGTTGGCCCAGGCTCAAATGACGACCTATAAGTTTGCCAACAACGCCGGCCTCTTCGCCAGGGGAAAGAACCTGTTTACTCCCACGCCTGCTTCGGGCGATCCGGTGGAGGGCACTCCGGGCCAGAATGAATACGGCACCATCGCGCAAGGATACCTGGAGATGAGCAACGTCAGCGTAGTGGATGAGATGGTCAACATGATCGTGGCCCAGCGCGCATATGAGGCCAATTCCAAGGCCATCCAGACTGCGGACCAGATGCTGCAGTTGGCCAACAACGTTAAGCGTTAAGGGATAGAATCATGAGAACGCTCAAAGCCGCGATAATTGCTCTGGCCCTGGCGCTAGCCCTGGGGATTGTTCCAGAAGCGCAGGCCGCGGGCGTGCTGACATTCGCCAAGCAGGCAGAAGTGGCTTCGGCAAAAGTCACTCTCCAAGACCTGGTAGCCAGCGCCAAGGGTTTGGATGCCGACTTCAACAAGCGCCTTGCCACTATTAAGGTGGCGGAAGCGCCCCAGATGGGCCGCACCGCCAAGGTAGAAGGCGCCAAGCTGCGCACCCTCCTGGCCCAAGTCAACCCTCCCCGCGATTTAAGCGTTCTCATTCCGAGTGAAGTGGTGATAAGCCGCGCCACCCAGCGGGTGAAAACCAGCCAGATAAGCCAAGCGTTTAGACGGGCTATAAGCGAGCGCATGGGCGCCCGCAACGCAGATTTCTCGCTGCACAGCGTCAACGCCGGTAGCGACCTGGTTTTGCCCGCCGGGCGTTTGGAGAGCAAGGTTCACTTCCTGGGCCAGGCCCTGGATGGCTTGGTGGCGGCGCACATGGAATTCTGGGTTAACGGCTCTCTGGCCGGCAAACGCAGAGTCAGTGGCAAAGTTGATCTTTTCGGTAAGGTGGCGGTGGCCGCCAAGGGCTTGGCCCGGCGTCATTTGTTGGAGCCCGAGGACGTCAAGATCGTTCGCTTAAGGCTGAACGGCATCCAGGGCGCCACCACCTCCGATCCCGAAGAGGTGATCGGCTTGCGCACCCGGGTGCCGGTGTCCATGGGCGAGGCCTTGGAGTTGAACCGGTTGGAGAGGGCGCCCTTAATCCGCCGTGGAGATGTGGTGAGAATGATCTACACCGCTGGCCGGCTCAAGGTCAGCGCCAAGGGACGCGCGGAACAGACCGGTTACAAGGGCGGCAGCATAAAGCTGGTCAATTTGGCGTCCAAGCGTGAAGTTTACGGCAAGGTGCTGGATTCCGGCACCGTGCTGGTGGATTTCTAGGAGGCGATGAAAGCGATGAAGCCGCTGGCATATGCAATATTGGCCGTGATGCTCATTCTGGCTGCGGGATGCGCGGGCGATCCCAGCTTGATTCAGGCTGACAAGCCGGTGATGCCTCCGCCGGAGCCGGCCCGCAACCTGCAGACGGCCAAGCCTTCCTATGGGTCGATGTTCACAGACCGCACCCAGGATTTCTATCAGGATTTGAGGGCCCGTAACGTGGGCGACATCATCGTGGTGGAGATCGTGGAAAACTCCAGGGCCAAGAAAAAGAACGACACCAAGGCCGAGCGCACCAACGAAGTCGAGGCCACGATTCCCTACCTCCTGGGCTATGCGGGTGGTTTACGCCGAGAGGCAGACTCCAAGAACACCGATCCCTTGATAGGGGCTGGGTATAAATCCAAGCATGACGCCAAGTCGGAACTGAAGAAGGAGGACTCCATGACCTCCTCCATCGGCTGCACCGTGATCGAAAAAATGGTCAACGGCAATTTGGTGGTGCGCGGCTCGCGGGAGCTTCAAGTGAACGGGGAAACCCAATACATCGTCCTGCAGGGCATTGTGAGGCCGACCGACGTTACGGCCACCAATACCGTGTATTCCACGCAATTGGCTGACGCGAGGATTTACTACACGGGCCGCGGCGTGCTTAGCGATAAGCAAAAGCCGGGATGGCTGGCAAGGCTCATGGACAACATTTGGCCGTTCTAGGAGGACGTAAGCGACATGCGCAAGGTTAGCCTGACCATAACTCTGGTTTTCTTACTCTTGGTGGCCGCAGGTCCTTCTCAAGCGGTTCGCATCAAGGATATGGCCTCCTTTAAGGGCGTGCGCGGCAACCAATTGGTGGGTTATGGCCTAGTGGTTGGTTTGAACGGCACCGGCGACAAGAGCGCCACCACCTTCACGGTGCAGGGCTTGACCAACATGCTGACCCGCATGGGCGTGAGAGTCACCCCGGATCAAGTCAAGGTTAAGAACGTGGCCGCGGTGATGGTCACCGCCAGCCTGCCGCCCTTTGCCCGGGTCGGGCAGCGGGTGGACGTGACTCTTAGCTCTCTGGGCGACGCCACCAGCTTGGGCGGCGGAACCTTGATAATGACGCCGCTGAAGGGAATGGACGGCAACACCTATGTGATGGCGCAGGGGCCGGTGAGCGTGGGCGGCTTTTTGGCGGCGGGCGAAGGGGCCAGCGTCAGCAAGAACCATCCCACCGTGGGCCGCATCCCGCGCGGCGGCTCGGTGGAGCGTGAACTGGATTTTGCCTTCAAGGACATGAAACAGCTTGAAATCAACCTGCACACCCCCGACTTCACCACGGCCGCCAGGGTCGCTGCCGCAGTCAATCGCGCCATGCCTGGCGCGCAGGCGCAGGCCGCCGATTCCTCCACGGTAAAGGTGAACTTGCCGCCCGATGGAGCCATGGACCGGGTGACCGTGATGGCCAAGCTGGAGAACTTGGAAATACAGCCGGACATCTCAGCCAAGGTAGTGGTGGACGAGCGCACCGGCACCGTGGTCATGGGCGAGGCGGTCCGCATATCCAAGGTGGCGATCGCTTCGGGCGCGCTTTCCATCAGCATCACCGAAAGCCAGCAGGTCAGCCAGCCCCTGCCCTTCAGCCAAGGGCAGACCGTGGTTAGTCCCCAGACCGAAGTGCAGGTGGGAGAGAAGAAAACCAAGCTGAGGCTGGTTGATGGCGGCGTTTCCATCGGCGAAGTGGTCAAGGCGCTTAACGCCTTGGGCGCCACGCCGCGCGATTTGATAACCATATTGCAGGCCATCAAAGCGGCCGGCGCCTTACAAGCCGACCTGGAGATTATCTAGCATGACCTTCGGCGCCACCCCATTAAAGAGCCTGGGAATCGGGCCCGCCAAGGCCAAGGCCTCCACGCCTGAAGAAACAGCGCGGGAAAAGGCCGAGCTCAAGAAAGCCTGCCGCATGTTCGAGGCGCAGTTCCTTAAAATGCTTTGGAAGGAAATGCGCAAAACCGTGCAGCAGACCAAACTGAATCACGGCGGCTACGGCGAGGAGGTCTTCACCGACCTTATGGACCAGGCCGTGAGCGACCAAAGCGTAAAGAACGGTTCCATGGGTATAGCCGATATGCTGGAGCGCCAGCTCAGCCGTGAAGGCTATGCCCACCCGGGCGCAAAGATGGGCGCCTCTTTACGCAACTGGGGAGCGGATAACGCGCTTTGTTTGCCAGTTAACGGCGGCACTTTAACCAGCGGATTTGGTCCCCGCCAGCACCCGATCACTGGTCAGGACCAAGAGCATGAAGGCGTGGATCTGGCGGCTCCGGCGGGAGCGCCGGTTTTGGCCGCGGCCGCCGGGCGGGTGGGGTTCGTCGGAGACCGGGGCGGCTATGGCAACCTGGTCATAGTCACGCATGCAGATGGCAGCCAGACCTATTACGGCCATCTCGACGAAATAGCCGTGAGCGAGGGTCAACTGGTAAGCGCCGGGCAAAAGCTGGCCACGGTTGGCTCCACTGGAGTGTCCACTGGACCTCACCTGCATTTTGAACTCCGCGACGCCGCCGGACAGGCGGTGAATCCCCTGCCCAAGCTGGCGGGCATCGGTTTCGACACAACCACCTGATCAATGGAGCGATGATCATGCAAGCGGTAATGAATGAGATCAGCCAACGCTTAGGCCAAGAGGTCGAGCTCTATCGCCAGTTGCTGGAGGTGGTGACCGAGGAACGCGATATTCTGCTGAATGGCGATCATCAAAGGCTCATCGGAACCACTGAGCGTAAAATAGCGGTTTGTGAGGAATTGGCGGAAGTTTGAAAGTCCATAAAGTTGAAAGTTCATAAAGTGATAAGGATGATGCTGGATACTAGATACTCGATCCTGGTTGCTGGATGCTGGCGGATCAGAATGTCTCCCTTTTCAAAGGGAGATTTAG
>CAZDRW010000028.1:13059-13820 GCA_964507555.1 uncultured Desulfarculaceae bacterium | reverse complement strand
GCGGCTGCCGCTTTTAAAAACCGCCCTGGTAATAATTTCCACAATCTATTTATTCAGAGGTTTGCTGCCAATCACGGTATATATCATCGACCCGGCCCGCATCAACCAATTGCACATAAGCAGTTCATTGGTGTGCCTGCTAATCGGAGGAGTTTACGCAGTTGGTACCAAGCAAATATGGCGAAACGTGTAATTAATGTAAAGACGAATATGTCTTGGATCAACCTTGTTTCCTCCTCAATACGCTAAACACAAAACGATAAAAAATAAGCAATATTGAGGTAAATAAAATGCCTATCAGCGAGCAACAATGGATAAATATAATTAGATTCTTCGGCGACTCCACTCACGTCACTTCCTCCCCGGTCATCCCCTATTGCGCCTTCAACACTGTCAATGAGGATGGCTCTCCCCGCGTAGCGCCCTATACATCGCTGGTTTTGGGAGAGAATGCGCAAGGCTTTTATTTCGATGAATTGTCGCGCAAGACAACAGCCAATCTCGAACGCGATCAAAGGGTGTGCGTGTTGATCGTGAAAAACCGCAAATGGTTTTGGATCAAAGCGGTTCTTTTCGGCAAATATTTGCACCCGCCGGGAATAAGGCTCATGGGCAGGGTCGGACAGAAAAGAGAAGCCACCGAGCAGGAGATCAATGCTTATAAGAATCCCGTGAAGTCCTCGAGGATGTTCAAGGGGTACGATTCCATGTGGGGATTCATGAAACATGGACGGGAAATATATTTTGATGATTTCGAAACC
>CAZDRW010000028.1:7711-13049 GCA_964507555.1 uncultured Desulfarculaceae bacterium | reverse complement strand
CGTGAAATGTGGTCCCATAGCAGAATTGGAGCACATTTAGAGAGGGGGAAAGCATGCCCCATCACAACTGCCATCTGGCCGGGGGCTTCAGCAAGGGCGAAAGGCTGTTCGCCCAGATCACCTTCAACGCGTTCTTCATCGTCGGTCTCGCCGCCATTTGGCAAGATAGCGCGTACTGGGCCCTGGCCTATGTGGCTCTGGTGGCTTACGGTATCTTCGGCCTCATCATGCGGCATCTGGTCTGCCCCCGTTGCCCTCATCTATATAGATACGGCGCCTGCCTGCAGGCGCCGCCCGCCTTCGCCAAATGGCTGGTGAAAATGCCCACCGCCGCGCCCATGAACCGGGGCGAAAAGGCGCTGTTCTGGGTGGTGATGCTGGCCATACCGCTTTTTCCCCAGTACTGGCTGTGGCGCAAGCCTTATCTCTTCGCGGTGTTCTGGGTGTTCTGCGCGGCCTGGTACGCGGCCCAGGTCTTCTATTTCTGCAAGCACTGCCGGGTATCGAGCTGCCCCTTCAACCGCGCCGGCGCCTGAGACGGGCTGCCAAGGTGCGCGAGCCTATTTCTTTGCCATTGCCAGATACTGGGGTCCGGCCTTAAACTTCCTGGAAATGGGACGGGCTCAAGAGCCCGCCCGGTTGCCATCACAACCAATACGAGGGAATGAACATGTGGCTTGTGCGCGGTTCGTTTGCCAGGCGTCGCGCCCTGTCGGCGAAAATGGCGGCGCTTTTCCTGAGCGGGGCCCTTGTCATGTTCGCGATCCCGGCCCTGGCCGTGGAACCGGGCATGGTGTCAGGCACCGCCCTTAGCACATGCACCTACCGGGCCATCGGGGCCAAGGACCCGGATCCCAAAACCCGCAGCCAGGATTATTTGGCCGAGAAGTTCCTGGGCCGGACCATCGATTTCCAAGCGGAAATCAAGGAAATTATGCGCAGGCCACGCAGAAGCTATTTCTTCGTCACCGCCCGCACCAAGCACATAGACGCCCTCCTTGAGCGGGAACTGAAAGGCGGCGTGGGCCAGGTGGTGATCCTGGGGGCCGGTCTGGACAGCCGGGGCATCCGTTTCCACGCGCGCTACCCCAAGGTGAAATTCTTCGAGTTGGATTTGCCCGCCACCCAAGCTTACAAGCGCGACCTGGTGGAGAAGGCCGTGGGCAAGCCGCCCGCCACGCTCACATTCGCGCCCATCGATTTCAACACCCAGACCCTTAGCCAGGTGCTCGCCGCGGCCGGGTATGACCCCAAGGCCAAGACCTTCTTCATCTGGGAGGGCGTCACCTATTACATAAGCGCCCAGGCGGTGGACGGCACCTTACGCTTCATTGCCGCGAACTCGGGTCCGGGCAGCTCGGTGGTGTTCGACTACGCCCTGGAAGAGGTGATCAAGGGCGACTCCAAGCGCTTTCCCAACGCAAAGTATGCGCTTAATTGGCTGGCCTCCATGGGCGAGCCTTGGCTATTCGGCATCGCCGACGGCCAGGCCGATGGCTATGTGGCCCAGCGCGGCCTGCGGGCCTTGTCGGACCTGGATTCCAAGGAACTGACCAAGCGCTATCTGATGACCAGTCAGGGCCAGCCCATGGGGAGCATTTCCGGTATTGTCCGCATCATGCACGCGGAGGTGCCATAAACATTGCCGAGTCCTTTTTTAACATTAGCCGCCGTATACGGGAGAATGACTTGAAAACGCTGATTGTGGGCATGGGCTTGGTGGGTGTGATGCATGGCTATGGCCTCGATCGTGGCGGGGTGTCGGTCACGCATAAGGTGCGCCCTGGCCGGGCCAAGGATTACGCTTCGGGTATTAAGCTTGATGTGCTGGACACCCGGAGCGGTTCGCCGGAGTTTTTCAAGACCGCCTACGCGCCGCAAATCGCCGAAGAGGTCAGCCCTGCCGACGGCTATGAGCTGGTCATGGTGCCTACCAAAGAGTACCAGGCCGCCGAAGCCGTGGCCGATCTAAAGGACCTGTGCCCGGACGCCCAGTTCCTGATTTTCACGGCTAATTGGCGAGGGCCCGCCGAGATGGATGCGCTCCTGGAGCGCGACCGCTATCTCTGGGGTTACTCGGCCTGCGCTGGCGGGTACGACGGCAAAACCGTGGTGGCCAACCTGGCTCCGGTGGTGCGTCTAGGCGAGTGGGGCGGCCGCGACACCCTGCGCCTGCGGGCCATTGTGGATCTCTTTGCCAAGGCGGGATTCAAGGCCGATATAAAGCGCGACATGATCCAGTGGCTCTGGGTGCATCAAGGCATCAATTCCGGCATGATCGGCTCAGCGCTTTATGCGGGCGGCTTACGAGCCACGGCCGCGGACCGTAAATGGCTGGACTTCATGGTGCGGGCGGTGCGCGAGTCATTGTCCGTGACCACGGCCCGGGGGGTGGATTTGGGCGCCTATCCCGATACGGCCCCGTTTTTGGATGAGCCCTTGGAGCGGACCGTGGAATCATATTACAACTCACTGAATCAAACCGATTGGGGCCGCCGCACGGTGCGCTACGGGCATTTCAACAGCAACCGGCAGGAGATGCAGCATTTCTTCTGCCAGGTGTATGAGACCGCCAAGCAAATGAATCTAGAAACACCCTTGCTGGATGAAATCAACCAAGGCCTGGGAGGGTGTTGAACAAAACCGCTTAAGCAAGAAACCCCGCCTCCTGCGCGGCCCGCCCCGCGGCCGAGCATTGGGATTACCTTGAAATTGACGCGGATCACTACTGCATGATGGATCGCGTCAAGCAACTAGCCGAAATCCTGCTAACACACACCTTATAAATGCGCCCCGGCCCTGGCCTGATGCTGCTAATATGGAGGCGATGAAAAACTAGCTAGCAACGATTGCCATGGAGGGGGAGACATGAGTCTATCGTGCCGCTATTGCGGGTCCGAGCTCGCGGCCCTGCAGGACGCCTTCGTCACCGGCGGGCTCTGCGCGGCCTGCGCGGACGACGTTCTCAGCACCCTGCAAAACACCCAAAGATTCATCGACAGCTTGGGCGAGCCCATCCTTTTCATGCAGGGCGATCCCCGGCTGGTGCTTGCCGCCAACCAGAGGGCCGGCGCGCTGTTCGGTAAGGACCCCGGCCAGATGCGGGGCCTGCGCGGCGGCCAGGTGTTTGATTGCATCCACTCCTTAAGCGACCTGGGTTGCGGCCTGGACCCCAACTGCCAGGACTGCAAGATCAAGACCGCCGTGGTGGAGACCTTCACCCAGAAAAAATCCAGCGCCAGGATCTACACCATCCTGGACATCGTCCGCGAAAAGCAAACCACGCCCTATCACCTGGAAGTGAGCACCGAGCCTCTCGGCGAGTTCGCGCTAATCAGGATCGACCGCTTTCGGCCCACAGGATGAAGGCGAGGCAGGGTTTGACTAATTGAAGGCTGCCGCATGCGGAGCTTGGCGAGAGTGACATGAATATGAGTGATCGCAATTTGGAGTGGCCATTTTTCAGCGATTTTCATCGGGCCTTTGCGCGGGACTTTCGCCAATGGACCGCCGATGAGTTGTCCCAATATGAAGAGCACGATGGCGGGGACGGCAAAACCGCGCGGGAGATTTTCCAGCGCCTGGGCGAGGGCAACTGGCTCGCCTATTCCCTGCCCAAGGACGGCAAGCACGATCTGTGCGCGGTCTGCCTGATGCGCGAGATATTGGGCTATAGCTCGGCCATGGCCGACGTGGCGTTATCTGATCCCGTGATATCCATAATGCCCATCGCGCTTTTTGGGTCCAAGCACTTGCAAGATGCCTATTTGCCCGGCTACGGGCGTGGCGAGATCATGCCGGCGTTCGCCCTATCCGAGCCCGGCGCGGGTTCGGACGCCTCTGCTCTGCAAACCCAAGCGCGCCGCGAGGGCGATCACTACATCATCAGCGGACGCAAGACCTGGACCTCCAACGCCGGCCTGGCCGACGGCTACGCGGTGCTGGCGCGGGTGGGACAGGGCGGCGGCGCCCAGGGCATCACGGCTTTTTGGGTGGACGGTGACGCGCCCGGCATCGTCTTGGAAGAGCGCATCCAGGTGCAAACGCCGCATACCGTGGGCACCTTGCGTTTCGATGATGTGCGGGTGCCGGCCGACCGCGTGCTGGGCCAGGAAGGCCAGGGCTTTCGCATCGCCATGGCCGCGCTGGAGATATTCCGCCCCACCGTGGGCGCGGCAGCCCTGGGCATGGCGCGGCGGGCGGCGGACGAGGCGCTGGCCCGCAGCACCCAGCGCCAGGCTTTCAATAAAACCATTTGCGAGCATCAGCTCATCCAGGAAAAGCTGGCCGACATGGCGCTCAAGCTGGACGCCGCCGCGCTCATGGTCTATCGCGCCGCCTGGCTGCACGACAGCGGCGCGCAGCGCATCACCCGGGAAGCGGCCATGGCCAAGCTATACGCCACCGAAGCGGCCCAGGAAGTGGTGGACCAGGCCCAGCAGATTTTCGGCGGCTTGGGCGTGGCCCGGGGCTCGGTGGTGGAGCGCCTATACCGCCATGTGCGCGGCTACCGCATTTTCGACGGCACCAGCGAGATTCAAAAGCTCATCATCGCCGGCGATATGCTTAAAGAGCAGGGCTGATAGAAAGGCCGGTTGCAAGAATGGCTTTCGCACAGCTCGAGACGCCGGACGGCATCGATATCTGTTACGAAATTATGGGCCCGGAAAATGACGGCATCCCCATCGTGCTGCTGCATGGCGCGGGCCTACAGATGATCTCTTGGCCCGATGGCTTTTGCAAAATGCTGGTGGATAGCGGGCACCGCGTGATCCGGTTCGACCACCGCGATTCCGGCGAGTCCTCCGACCTGAAATACCTGCCCGCGCCCGCGGCCGCGTTCATGGCCCTCAAACACAAGCTGGGCATGAAGATCACGCCGCCCTACAACCTGGAAGACATGGCGGGCGACCTCATAGGCCTCCTGGACGGGCTGGACATTGAGAAAGCCCATCTGGTGGGCGTCTCCCTGGGCAGCATGATCGCCCAGGTGGCGGCCATCAATCACGCCTCCCGCTTGGCCAGCCTTACCTGCATCTCCACCCAGGCGCGCAACAGCCGCCATGCCATGCCGGGGATAGGCACGGTGCTGAAGATAATGCGGCCGCCCAAGCCCGGCCGCGAAGGCTATATAGAATGGAACCTCAGGCTGGTTCGGGCGGTGGGCGGAGCGGCAGCCGATGCGCCGGACGAGTACCTACGCGGCATCGCGGGCAGCATGTATGACCGAGGCGTCAACGACTCCGGCATGGCGCGCCAGGTAGCCGCGGTCTACGCCTCGCCTGACCGGCGGCCGGCGCTGGCCCCACCAGAAGACCTTCCGCCAGCGGGAGAGCCG
>CAZDRW010000028.1:0-7701 GCA_964507555.1 uncultured Desulfarculaceae bacterium | reverse complement strand
CTGGCCAAGTTAAGCCTGCCTGCCTTGGTGATCCACGGGGCCGAAGATCCCCTGATCAGTCCCCAAGCCAGCAAGGAAGTGGCAGACGCTATTCCCGGCGCGCGGTTCGAGCTGATCCAGGGCATGGGACACGGCATCCTTAAGCCCACCTGGGAACGGCTGGCCGAGTTGATTACGGAGCACGCCAAAGGGGCTGAAAGTCCTCCCAGCCGTTAGCCTCTTCCCAATTTGACCTCTTCCCGCCCGGGGGCTTATGATGGGAGCCGATATTGCTCCATCCATAAATCCCATGCCGGGGGCTGGTCATGAACGCACTGATCGTTAGCATCGTAATCCTGGTCTGGTTCGGCCTGGCCTATGTTTTCTACGGCCGCTTCATATCCAAGACCCTGGTCAAACCCGACAACGCCAACATCACCCCGGCCCACACGCTGGAGGACGGCGTGGACTACTGCCCCAGCAAGCGGCGCTTCCTGTGGGGCAACCACTTCGCCTCCATCGCAGGCGCAGGCCCCATCATCGGCCCCATCGTGGCCATCTCCTTTTTCGGCTGGGGGCCCACGCTATTGTGGGTGGCCATCGGCGCGGTGTTCATGGGCGCGGTGCACGATTATCTGGCGCTCATGATGTCGGTGCGCCACAAGGGCCGCGGCATCAGCGAGCTGGCCTCCCAGACCGTGGGCAAGACCGCGGCCGCCATGTTCGCCATCATGCTCTACTTCGTCTTGGTGCTACTCATCGCGGTGTTCATGGTGAGCGTGGCCCACGCGCTGATCAGCATGCCCGCGTTGGTGATCCCCACCTTCGGCCTGGTGGGCGTGGCCGTTCTTTTGGGCTACGCCCTGGAGCGCTGGCACGTGCCCGAGCTGATCGCCTCGCCCCTGGCCGTGTTTTTGGCCTACTACCTCATCTGGGTGGGCTACAACGTGCCCGTGTCCCTGCCCGCCTTTCTGGGCGCCCAGGGCGTCATGGCCGTCTGGCTGGTGGTGCTGGCCGCCTATTGCCTCCTGGCCTCGGTGGCGCCCATGTGGATGCTCCTTAAACCACGCGACTTCATCTCCGGCATCAAACTGGCGGTGGGCATGATTCTCGGCTTCGCCGCCATCTTCGTGGTGCAGCCGGTGATCAACGCGCCCTTTAGCGAGGGTGTGCTCATGGACCACGGCAAGCCGCTCTGGCCCATCCTATTTATATTGGTGGCCTGCGGGGCCATCAGCGGGTTCCACGCCATCGTCTCCACCGGCACCACCGCCCGCCAGCTGGACCGCGAGACCGACGGCCGCGGCATCGCCTTCGGCGGCATGCTCATGGAGGGCGCGCTGGCGCTGTTGGTGATTTTGGTGGTCTCGGCCGGAATGAAGTGGGGCGCGGCCCCGGACGGCCTCACCGGGCACGCGGCCAACGCATATTTCGCCACCGCGCTTAAAAAAGGCTGGATCGTGGCCTTCGGCTCGGGCTTCGGCCAGGTGGTGAGCGGGCTGGAGATACCGCTTCTCACCGCGGGCATCGCCGCGCTTCTGGGCGCGGTCATGGTGAAAAGCTTCATCCTCACCACCCTGGACGCGGGCACCCGCCTGGCCAGGTTTCTCATCAACGAGACCGTGGGCCAGAAAGTGCCCTTCCTAGGCGGGCTGTGGATTGCATCATTCGTGGTGCTGGTGCCCGCGTTCCTGCTGGCGCTCACCAATTCGTATTCCGAGGTGTGGAAGCTCTTCGGCGCGGCCAACCAGCTCATCGCGGCGGTGACGCTACTCACCATCACCGTAATGCTGGCCGCCAAGAACCTGCCCCGGCGCTATACCCTGATCCCGGCCGGGTTCATGCTTTTGACCACCACGGCCGCGCTCTTGTGGGAGATGTTCAACCCCAGGGACGGCTATTTCCTCGGCGCGCAGCCGGACTATTACCTGGGCGGCATCGCCGCGGTGCTGGTCATCCTGGAGTCGGTGGTTCTGATCGGCGGCTATAAGGCGCTCATGAACGGCCGCACGCCGGAGCTGGCGGAAGAGCCGCAGGGGCTTTTGGTGGAGAGGGAGCATCACAGGATGGGGCTGTAAAATGAAAAGATTTTATGGGTTGATCTTGGCATGTCTCCTGGCGGTAACTTTTGTCTACGCGGGTCCGGCGGCTGGCTTCAGCGAAAGCGAAAACGCCGCGTTTTTGGAAAGCTCCTTCCTTGCGGTCTTGCAGAGTGAATACGGCATCAGCGCCTCTTCGCTCCTAAGTCATGACACCCTTAACGCCATAACCGGTTTGCCGGCTTTTCAGACCTGGCGCAGCCAGCTCTTGGCCGACCAGGACGCGGCCAGCGAAATGGCCACCACCGCCATGGGGGAGATTCAATACCGCCGCGAGGGGACCGGCCCGATCATGCTGATCTTCCACGGCGGCATGACCGGATTCGACGGCAACTATCTCTTGGAAGGCCTGGTCGAAGAGGGCTTCCAGTTGATCGGCTTCTCGCGGCCGGGATATCTCAGCACCCCCCTGGGCCAGTCCCCGTCTTTCGCCCAAGAGGCCGACATGGCCGCCGCCTTGTTGGACTATCTGGGCGTATCCGACCCGGTGATTGTTTACGGCACCTCCCTGGGCGGGCCATCGGCCCTTTATTTCGCCTTGAATCATCCTGGGCGCACCCAGGCGTTGCTGATGCAGAGCGCTGTCAGCCAAGTATACGCGCCCAGCGATGCCGCGGCGGGTTCGTTTCTGGGCCGCTTTTTCTTCGGAAACTACGCCCTGGATGAACGCTCCTGGATATTGTTGGAAATGGCCAAGCGTTGGCCGGGGCGGCTCTTCTTTGAATACCTGTTCATCACCAATCACTGGTGCGACGACAAAAACTGGGAGCTGGCCAATAAGTGCATGGCCGACGCCACCCAGCGGGAACGCTTCATACTGCTGCTCAAGATTATGTCGCCCCTTTCCCTGCGCATGCCCGGCACCTACAGCGAAGACGAGTATGCCGCGGTTCTGCCTGATCTGCCCCTGGGGAACATTAAAGCGCCGGCGCTGATCACGCAGGATTTCATGGATGCCGACGTGGAGTTCCGCCATGCCCAGTACATGATCAACCATATACCCAACGCCCAGCTATACTCGTTTCGCGGCGTGGGCCATTTTTATATGTTCGGCGACACCTGGCCGGGCACCTTCAACCGGATGGTGGAGTTCTTGAAATCGGTTAGCCCGCGTTGAGCTGATCATCCGGGAGGCGGTGGTTTTGATCGGCGGATACCGGGCGCTGTATGACGCCCGCCTGCCGGAGCTAGCGGCGGAACCGCAGGGGCTTTTGGTGGAGAGGGAGCATCATAGGATGGGGTTGTAGAGGAGGAAACGGGGGAACCTTATGAATAAATGCCCATATTGTTTGCTATCGATCCACTTTCAAGAGTCTAGGAAGATAGTAATGATGTATCCGGACCAGGAAGAGCTGCCTGGTGCTGGTTTC
This sequence comes from uncultured Desulfarculaceae bacterium, assembly GCA_964507555.1. Lineage (GTDB taxonomy): Bacteria > Desulfobacterota > Desulfarculia > Desulfarculales > Desulfarculaceae > Desulfocarbo. Next base: position 4,253 of record CAZDRW010000028.1, on the reverse strand, counting down.
GATATAGTAGTCGGAAATTGCCCAGCATGTGGAAAGGTTATAGTGCTGTATCGAATTGGACAATACAAGTCCTTTGATGACGACGCCTGGTTGGATATTATCTTCCATGAAGAAGTAATATATCCCAAACACTATGCGAGGAATATAGCTGCTGAAGTACCTGACCCATTCAAAACTGATTTTAAAGAGGCAGCAGCAGTCCTTTCAGAAAGTCCAAGGGCCAGTGCAGCTATCAGCAGAAGATCATTGCAGAACCTTTTACGTGAAAAATTTAGCATCAAACCATCTAATTTGGCTGCAGAGATCGAGGCATTTCTTGATTTGCCTGGAATCCCTTCCCATATTGTAGATGCAGTCGATGCAATAAGGAATATAGGCAATTATGCTGCTCATCCAATAAAAGAACAGCACACGGGAGAGATCGTAGAAGTCGAAGAAGGGGAGGCAGAGTGGTTGCTGGAGGTATTAGAAGCGTTGTTTGACTTCGCATTTGTCCAGCCCCAAAAACTTGAGGAAAGGAAAAAACAACTTAATGAAAAGTTAGATAGGCTTGGCAAACCACCCATGAAAGGGGCCAAGGCTGACTAATGACGGGTCCTAGTTCCCTCTCTTTCTTCCATCGCCCACGGCGTGATTTGCCTGCACCTCGAAGCGCACCAGCGATAGACCGGCGCTCCTATAAAAAACCCGCGCCCTATCGGGCGCGGGTCAGCTCCGTGTCTTGTCTAATCTAGATAATCTTGACGCGGCTCTTCAGCAGTTCTCGCAGCCGGTGACGGTGAGATGCATGGAGTTTTTGATCGGGCCGGTAATGGAGAGGTGATGCTCGTGGTCGGAATAGAGCCCTTCCTGCATGGTGCACAAAAGCGAGCTCAACTTGGATATATCGGCGGCGTCCATCGAGATCTCGGTGTCGAAGACCTGGGTATAGTTATTGTCGATAAGAGTTATTTTTATTCTTTCCATAACCCACCTCCCGCTTAGGGTGACACCAGCCGCTTAATTCAATTAGTCTCACTTTTAAAGTTTGTTAAAAGTTAGTAAAAATAATAAATAACATGTACTTAGCCTAATAACCATTATGCGGGAAAGGCTGTGGTTGTCAATTAAAAATGACATTGATTTAGTTATTTTACCGCGAAAAACATGACCGGTTTTATAAGTTATAAGCCCGCCTTTTCCCTGGACTTGGCAAGCTTTCGTAACCGCAAAACCATGGCATAACCGCCGCCCGCGCCCCGCGGCAGCCCGCCGGCGACGCACTGGTCAGGTATTCAGGCCCGTCCTTGACTTATGCTTTTCAGCTCAACTATCCTGATCGGGCCGCAGTGAAGCGGCCGCGTGCGATGGCTGCCCCGAGACAAAGTTAAGACGCGATCTTAAAAACTAAGTCGAAGCGCCTCGCCAAAACTGCCCCCCGGACGCCGGCCAAGCCACGTCCTGAAAATGTGAGGAAGCTAATCATGGCGTTAAGGAAATGGCATGGGTGCGGCATGATGACCGGCCTGGCCGTGGGTTTTTTCTGGTGCGTGGCGCTTTTGCTGCAACCGCAGGCGGCCAGCGCCGCCCCGTCCAAGCCCTGGGTGGTCACCCTCTTTGTGTCGCATATTCAAAAGGACTCGGTCGATGCCTGGGGCCAGGTGATGCCCAATCCCCTTAAAGATACGATCAAGGAACGCGGTTTTTGCCTGTCGTTTGATCCCTCGCCGGTCTACCCCGGCAACAGCTTCAAGGTGGGCTCCGGCCCGGGTTTTTACAACCTGACCTTGAGCGGGCTCTCCGCCGGCGCCACCTACTACGTGAGAGCCTACGCCCTCTCCGGATCCGGCGTCACCTACGGCAACCAGATTGTTTTCACCACGATACCCCCGGCCGACCCCACGGCGGAAACCTCCGATCCCGAGGTGACCGGCCCCACCACGGCCATCCTGGGCGGGGCGGCCACCAGCCAGGGCGACGCCCCGGTCCTGGAGCGCGGGGTGTGCTGGTCCACCCAACCCCTGCCGGACTTCCACGACAACTGCCGGTCCATGGGCTCCGGCCTGGGCGCGTTTTCCAAGGAGCTTGACGGCTTCACCCCCGGCGTCACCTATTATGTGCGGGCCTATGCCGCCAGCGACATCGGCACCGGCTTTGGCGAGGACAAGGCCTTCACCGCCGGCGACTTCGCGCTTCCCCAGGTGACCACCACCGCGCCCTATGCCGAGACCGATGTGTCGGCCATCAGCGGAGGTTATGTGACCCACGGCGGCGACACCCCGGTGACCGCGCGCGGGGTTTGCTGGTCCACCTCGCCGGGCCCCACCGTGGACGGCAGCCATACCGCCGACGGCTCGGGCCTGGGCCGGTTCCACAGCGCCATCACCGGCCTGGAGCCCTTGACCGAATACTACGTGCGGGCCTATGCCACCAACAGCGCGGGCACCGGCTACGGCCAGGAATATACGTTCACCACCGTGCACCCGACCTATCCCAACGTGAGCACCGTGGGCACGCTTGCGGTTTATGACGTTGGCGCGCTCATGGCCGGAGAGGTGGTTTTGACCGGCGACGCCACGGCCGAGGAGCGCGGCTTCTGCTGGTCGCAAACGCCCCAGCCTCTGATAACCGACAACACCGCCTTGGATGATGGCTCGGGCGCGGGCGATTTCCAGGTGCTGATAACCGGGCTCAGGCCGGAGACCGTGTATTATGCGCGGGCCTATGCCAAAAACCCATACGGGGTGTTCTACGGACACATAATCCATTTCAAGACCAGATTCAGCAAATACCCCGCCCGCTAAGAATGGGGCAGGGCAACAGACCCAACAAAATCCCGGCCTGGAAGAGCGCGTCTCTTCCGGGCCGATTTCGTTTTTGTCCGGCCCGCTCTCGATGAACCGCATTCATTCTCTTGCGATCGAGTGAATAATTTGCAATAATGTCGTCTAGCTGGGGGTCATCTTCTTCGCCGTCACACCAGCCAGACCCGCGGGCGTGGGCCTCAAGCCGTCCCGCCTCCTTTTTCGCATGGAGGAAAGTCATGCGTTTTTGAAGCCTGTCCTGGTGCCTTGTTTGCGTCTTTGCTATCGCTCTTATCGCCGCCGCGCCGCCGGCCGCCTATTGCGATGACGTCACCGAAATCAACACAGGAAGAACGCCGGTTGGCAACGTGGACGGTCTTTACCAAGGCGTTGCCATGGTCCCGTGGACCTCGGGTGGGCGCTCCGTCCTGGCAACAACATTTTTCAGCCAATCCGGAGACAGCTACCAGGTTTCCGCCGGCCTTTTGAACGACGGATCATACCAGGACCTGGGGCTGGAGAGTTCCGGCGCCTCCATTTCCTGCCCCAATCCCACCCAGGTCGCTGTGGGCATGAGCCAGTCGCCGGAAGACCCCGACAAAGGCAACATGACCGTGGCGGCCGTTTGCGGTGACGAAGTCTCAATCGGAGAGTTAGAAGATCTTTTCTTATTTGGCGATCCGGCTGACCAACCCGCTTGGCGCAGGAGGGAGCTAGCAAACCCTCCCACCGGAAAACTGACCGCGTCGATAGGTATCAGGTACGACAAAGAACAACCCACGGTGAATCCACGTACCGCGGTTTTCCTGACCAACGGCACGGAATCCGTGTATGGCTATGACATCGACTATGGCGGATCGGGAACCGTTCAGCGTCAAGAATACACTTTCCCCCCCGGCCAGCGCGGCAACTGGGTGAGAATTGACGTTACTCTCGACGGTGAAGGCCGGACGCACATGGTGCTAACGCGCACCGACGGCGGGATGAACTATCATATGTTCCAGCCCGGCAGCACCGAGGCCGACCCGGATAGCTACGCAGACCTGGGGTCTGCTTCCCCCCAAACCCTGTTCTGGAACTGGCCCCAGGTGGGCGTGTCCCCGAGCGGTTGGTTATGGGCTTCGGCCTACAACGGGTCGGAGGGCGCCATATATACCTTCCGCAAGGAGCCAGGGGCGAGCCACTGGTTTTTCGGCGCGGCCACGACTTCCACCGGCCCCATGGGCATGTTCAACTCCATGGCCGTGGACAACCAGACCAACAACGCGGTGTGCTCCTTTGCCGATTCGCAAGGCCACACCTGTATTCTGGTCGTGAAGCCGGATGGGAGCAGTAAGCTGATCAGATTTGACTCCAAGTACGGCTCGCCCTATTCCACCGCCGCCACCGCGGGAGATGGCAAGGTAGACATTTTTTCGCTAGCTGATATCGAACGAACCATGAATCCCGGATTGTTCCAGTTTGGAGTCA
>CAZDRW010000027.1:0-13823 GCA_964507555.1 uncultured Desulfarculaceae bacterium | reverse complement strand
CTTGCGGGCGGACCCTTGATCCCCGGCGACGTGCATCATGTGGTGGATACCGCCATGTGCACCACGGTGGGCGTGGACGGCGTCAGCGTGGCTACGGTGGAGCATCTTCTCTCGGCCCTGTCCGGCCTGGGCGTGGACAATGTCCTGGTGGAAGTGGACGCGCCGGAAGTGCCCATCATGGACGGCTCGGCCGCTCCTTTCGTCTTTTTGGTTAAAAACGCCGGCCTCACCTCTCAGTCCGAATTGCGCCAGTTTTACATGGTTAAGCGCGAGGTGAGCATCAGCGATGACGATAAGTTCGTGAGCGTGGCCCCGGCCAAGAACCTGGAAGTGAACTTCACCATCGAGTTCAAACACCCCTTGATCAAGCGCCAGGAGTTCGGGGTGCGTTTTGACGAGCGCACCTATGAGAAAGACATCTCCCGGGCCCGCACCTTCGGTTTCCTGGAGGATCTGCAGCGCCTGCGCGAGTCCAACCTGGGACTGGGCGGCTCTTTGGATAACGCGGTGGTGGTGGACAAATACCGGGTGCTCAATGACGACGGCCTGCGTTTCCCCGATGAGTTCGTGCGCCACAAGGTGCTGGACTTCCTGGGCGACTTGGCCTTGGTGGGCCGCCCGATCTTGGGCTCTTTCACCGCCCATAAATCCGGCCACGCCCTGAACAACCAGCTGTTCCGCAAGTTTTTGGATGATCCCCAGGCCTGGCAGCTGGTGACCCCCGCCCCGGAGCAGATCAGCGAGTTGGCTCCGCAGGGCGAGGCCATACCCTCTTTCGGCGCCGCGGTGGTGGCCTAGCCGAACAGCCGCAGCGCGCCGGCCCCAAGCGGCCCGGCCCGGCCCGGTCCAGACCTGGCAACCAGCGGCCCGGCCTACAGGATGAGGGGCTGACAAGGCCTGACGCTAAAACAGATTAATCGACCGGGGCTCCCGTTGGGGGGCCCTGTTTTTTTGGGGGAGGGAAAGGCGGCTCTGGTGGGCGAAATCTCTGCCCCCGCCCTCCTTGCTGCAAATCCTTGCCACCGGCCTCCGGCTCCCGTAACATAACAGTCTAGTTTTATTATTGACCTCTCATGCGGGGCGCAAAAAAAGCATGGCCACCAACCCACAGCAAATAGAGCAGCGCAGCAAGGAGATGGCTCGCCGTAAGCGCGAGCGCATCATCATCGCGGTGCTCATTGTCTTGGTGGCGGCGGTCACTTACTTGGAAACCCAGGTGGTGGATCTGTCTGGCGAATTGCCCCTGGGCTCCTCGCTTTTGGTTTTCGCGCTCATCAACATCAACGCCCTGCTTTTGCTGCTTTTGATTTTCCTGGTGCTCAGAAACCTGCTCAAGCTAACGGTGGAGCGGCAGCGAGGGGTTTTGGGGGCGCGGCTTAGAACCAAATTGGTGGTCACCTTCTTGATCCTTTCCCTGGCGCCCACCATTCTCTTGTTTTTCGCGGCGTTCCAGTTCGTGGGCACCTCCATGGAATACTGGTTCAGCGCCCAGGTGGAGCGGTCCCTGTTGGAGGCCATGGAGGTCAGTCAGGCCTATAACAAGCAGATCGCTTCCAACGCGGCCCGTTTTGCCGATGAATTGGCCGGGGATCTGGAGCGCAAATCATGGGATATGGCCAAACCTTCCAAGGCGCTCAGCGAGTTTATAGAGAGCAAGCGGGCCCTGTTCGGCTTGGCCGCGGTGCGCGTATTCAATACGGACCTGGCCGAACCGGCGGTGGCCACCCAAAGCGGAACCCACATCAGCCATTTGCAGGCCTTTCCCTTGGATCTGGTGAGCCGGGTGCTCACCCAGGGCAAGCCGCTCACCCACCTGCAGCCCGCGCCCACGGGAGATTTTGTGGCAGCGGTGCACCCCATTAAAAGTGGCGGCGTCATACGGGGCGCGGTGGCCGTGTTCCAGCTCTTGCCGTCCGGCGCCATGGCCAAGATCGGCGGGATCAACAAAGGCTTGGAGGGCTATCGCGAGCTCAAGGCGGTGAAGCAGCCCATTAAGACCAATCAATATATCACCCTGTCCATCGTGACCCTTCTCATCATATTCGCCGCCACCTGGTTCGGCTTTCACCTGGCCAAGACCATCACCGTGCCGCTCATGGAGTTGGCCCAAGGCACCCAGCGCATCGCCGGCGGCGACTATGATTTCTTCATTGACCTGGAAGGCCCCGACGAGATCGGCACCCTGGTGAACGCCTTCAACCGCATGACCGCCGACCTGCGCACCTCCAAGGCCCGTTTGGACGAGGCCCAGGACGAGATGCGCCGCACCAACCAGGAGTTGGAGCAGCGCCGGCGCTACATGGAGATAGTGCTGAGAAGCGTGGCCGCCGGCGTGGTGGCGGTGGACGCCGACGGCAACGTGACCACCTTCAACCCCTCGGCCGAGCGCCTGCTCAAGGTGCAGGTCGAGGCGGTGCTGGGCCGCCACTGGCGGCAGCTTCTGGCCCGCGAGCAGATTGAGCTGGTGGAGCGCCTGCTCATGGGCCTGGTGCCGGGCAGCCGGGGGACGGTGGGCAAGCAAATCCGTTTGAACGTGGGCGGCGAGTCCCTGACCCTCATGGTGCATCTGGGCTTTTTGCGCGACGATTCGGGCAAGAACCTGGGCATGGTGGTGGTGTTCGAGGACCTCACTGAGTTGGAAAAGGCCCAGCGCATGGCGGCCTGGCGCGAGGTGGCCCGCCGCATCGCCCATGAGGTGAAAAATCCCCTGACTCCCATCAAGCTGAGCGCCCAGCGCCTGATCCGCCGCTACGGCGAGGAGATGGGGCCCGATGAAACGGTGTTCAAGGAATGCACCGGCACCATCGTGCGCCAAGTGGAGGAGCTGAGAAGGCTGGTGAACGAGTTCTCCACTTTCGCCCGGCTGCCTTCGGTGCATCTGGCTCCGGCCGACCTCGGCGCCATCGCCGAGGAAGCGCTGTCCTTGTTCCGGGGAGCCCATGCCGACATCAGCTTTGAGATGGAGTGCGATGATCAGATACCGGTCTTCGACCTGGACCGCGAGCAGATGTCGCGGGTGCTGATAAACCTCCTGGACAACGCGGTAGCCGCGGTGGAGGCGGTTGAGCCGCCGCGTCAGGTGCTGGTGCGGCTTTCCTATGATGATATATTGAAGATCGTGCGCCTGGAGGTGGAAGACACCGGACCCGGCGTGCCACCCGAATACCGCCTGCGCTTGTTTGAGCCCTATTTCTCCACCAAAAAAGGCGGCACCGGCCTGGGGCTCAGCATCGTCAGCACCATCGTGGCGGACCACAACGGCTATATCAGGGTGCAGGACAACCAGCCGGTGGGCACCCGCATCATCGTGGAGCTGCCGGCCCGGGGCGCCAAGCAGAGCGAAGTGGAGGCTGTGTGAGAAGCCCCGGAAAAACCGGCGCCAGGGAGACGGCATGAGTGGTCGCGTGCTTATAGTGGACGACGAAAAAGCCATCTGCACTTCCTTGCAGGGCATTTTGTCCGATGAGGGCTACGAGGTGTCCTCGGCCCATGACGGCGATCAGGCCTTGAAGGCCCTTGAGGAAGAAGACCCCGATCTGCTGCTTTTGGATATTTGGATGCCTGGCAAGGACGGCATGGCAGTGCTGGAAATCATCCAGAAGCGCTACCCCGGCCTGCCGGTGATAATGATTTCGGGTCACGGCACCGTGGAAACCGCGGTGAGGGCCACCAAGCTGGGCGCCTTTGATTTTGTAGAGAAACCCTTGGACATGGACAAGATTCTGCTTTCGGTGCGCAACGCCCTGGAGTACACCCGGCTCACCGAGGAGAACCTGCTGTTGCGGGCCAAGAGCGCGCCGCCGCGCCTCACCGGCGACAGCCCGCCCATCCAGAACCTGCGCAAGGCCATTGAGCGGGTGGGGCCTTCGGACAGTTGGGTGCTGATCACCGGCGAGAACGGAACCGGCAAGGAACTGGTGGCGCACGCCATCCACCGCCACAGCCAGCGGGCCAAGGGGCCTTTGGTGGATGTGAACTGCGCGGCCATCCCCGAGGAACTCATCGAAAGCGAGCTCTTCGGCCATGAAAAGGGCGCCTTCACCGGCGCCGCCGGGCGCAAGCGGGGTAAGTTCGACCTGGCCCACGAGGGCACCCTGTTCCTGGACGAGATCGGGGACATGAGCCTCAAGACCCAGGCCAAGATCCTGCGCATCCTACAGGAGCAGCGCTTCGAGCGGGTGGGCGGCACCAAGACCATCGCGGTGAACGTGCGGGTTCTGGCCGCCACCAACAAGGACCTGCCGGCCGAGATCGAGGCGGGCCGCTTCCGCGAGGACCTTTATTACCGCTTGAACGTGATTCCCATCCAGGTGCCGCCTTTAAGGGAAAGGCCGCAGGACATCCCCGCCCTGTGCGATGAATTCATGGCCGAGCTGGCCGGCAAGTTCCATCAGGAGCCTAAAACCATCAGCCCCGAGGCCCTGGATATGCTGAAAGCCCAACCCTGGCCCGGCAACGTGCGCGAATTGAAGAATTTGATGGAGCGGCTCTTCATCCTCTGCCCAGAGCCGGAGATCGGCCCGGCCGACTTGGCTGGGTTCTTGGGTAAGGTCCAGGCGGCCGATGACGGCCTGGTCACCGCCTTGAGCCAGGCCGACTTCAAGCAGGCCCGGGCTGACTTTGAGAAGCTCTATCTGGAGGAGCACCTGGCCCGCTATGGCGGCAACGTGAGTCAAACTGCCGAGGCGGTGGGCCTGGAGCGCTCGCATCTGCACAAGAAGCTTAAGTCCCTGGGCATCAAAACCGAGCGCAACGGCGACTGAGCAACCCACCGGAGTGGTTTCAAATTTAAGGCGGGCGGTTTTTTTAAGTTTCGTCAGCCCCAGCAGGCAGCAGGCTTTCCAGCCGCTTTATAAACTCCGGGCGGCCCAGGCTGTTCAGCGCTGAATAGGCCACGAAGTCGGGATCGTAGGCCTTGAGCTTGGGCCGCAGCTTGCTAAGCCGCGAGGCGCGCTGGTTGTTGGAGAGCTTGTCCGCCTTGGTCACCACGATAACTGCGGGCACTTGGTGGGCGGCCAGGAAATCCAGAAGCATGAGGTCGTCGGCGCTGGGCTCGCGGCGGATATCGAGGATCACCACCACCGCCGCCAAGGTCTCACGGCCGGTGAGATAGGCCTCCACCATCTGCCGCCAGCTGGCCTTCACTTTGACCGGAACCTTGGCAAAGCCGTAGCCCGGCAGGTCCACCAGGCGCACCCGGTCCTGGTCCAGACTGAAAAAATTGATGAGCTGGGTGCGGCCCGGGGTGGAGGAAACCTTGACCAGCTTTTTACGCCTGACCAGGGAGTTGATGAGCGAGGATTTCCCCACGTTGGAGCGGCCGGCAAAGGCGATCTCCGGCGGACCGGCCGGCGGATAGCTCGAGGGTTTCACCGCCGAGGTGATAAATTCCGGATTGGCTAGGTTGAGTTTCATGAGTGTCATTATAACCGCCTGAGGGCAGAAGACAATCAGGCATTGGGTCCGGGGGGCTCCCCAGAGCCGGCTACCCGGAGTATAATTTGATCAACCGCCAAGACGCTGGGGGCGCGGCGGGCAATTACAAATGTATATGCATTATCAAAAAAAGCTAACCAGTTAAGGAGGGATTCATGCCCCGGATTTTCAGGATGACGATGCTCCTGGCGGCAGCGCTATTGTTTTGCGCCCTGCCCGCGGCGGCCGCCGAATTCTCGGCCGACATGATCATCAGCGCGGGCGGCCAGCAGATGGCCAGCAAAATGTACAGCAAGGGTGAAAAGCAGCGCATGGAGATGAACACGCCCGGCGGTCAGATAATTAATATCGTTGATTTCCAGACCGGCAAGATGTTCACCCTGATGCCGGCCCAGAAGATGTACATGGAGCATAAGGGGCTGGATAACAGCTCCTTGAAGCAGATAAAGGACATCCGGGCGGGCAGGACCCCGGAAAACGCCAAGAAGATCGGCAGCGAAAAAGTGGCGGGTTATTCCACCGACGTTTATCAGGTCAATGATCCCCAGGCCGGCCAGGCCAAGATCTGGTACGCGCCCAAGCTTAAGTACCCCATCAAGTCAGAGGGCCAGGGCCCCATGGGCAAGCACTCCATGACGCTTTCCAACATTAAGGAGGGCGGGGTGAGCGAAAGCCAGTTCCAGGTGCCGGCCGGTTATCAGAAATTCCAGATGCCCAAGGGCATGCCCGGCGGCGCCGGCATGCAGGGCGGCGGCATGCCTGGCGGCATGGGCGGAGCCAGGGGCCAGTAGCCTAAAAATATCCAAACAGCCAAAATGAAACGCCGGGGCCCGATCGCTCCGGCGTTTTTATTTTTGCAATAAGCTTGGCAAGTCCGCCGCATTGACCTAGTCTGACAGCAATGCTAATCTGGTCTGGCTTTGTCGGCCAGCCTGCCCCATTAGCGGCGGTGCCTATTGCAAGGGAGGGGATCATGGCAGGCAAAAAACTTGCGGCCTTGGGTTTGGCCTTGGCGCTTTTGCTGGGCATGGCCGCCGGGGCCGCGGCCCAGGACGCCGGGGCACTGGTGCAAGCCTCCTTTGACTACATGCGCGGCAAGGCCTCCATCAGCACCTGCACCATGCTCATCCACCGCTCGGATTGGCAGCGCAGCATGACCATCAAGGCCTGGACCCTGGGCCAAAGCGACAGCATTTTCTACATCACCGCGCCGCCCAAGGATGCGGGCAACGGCACTCTGAAAAAGAGTGACGAGATGTGGATGTTCAACCCCAAGGTCAACCGGGTGATCAAGCTGCCGCCCTCCATGATGTCCCAGGCCTGGATGGGCTCGGATTTTTCCAACAACGACCTGGCCAAGAGCGACAGCCTGATCAAGGACTATGTCCACACCTTGGAAAAAACCGATACGGTTGACGGCAAGAAAGTGTACTTCATCAAGTCCATGCCCAAGCCGCGGGCTCCGGTGGTGTGGGGCATGCAGAAGCTCAAAATCCGCGAGGACCACATATTCCTGCAACAGGATTTCTACGACGAGGATTTGAAGCTGGTGAAAAGCCTCACCATGCTTGACATAAAGCCCCTGGGCGGCAAGCTCTATCCGGCCAAATGGCGCATGCAAAAGGCAGATGCCAAGGGTGAGTACACCGTGGTGGGCTATGAGGCGCTGGAGTTCAAGGATAGCTTGCCCGAGAGCCGCTTCACCCTCTCCAGCCTGCGCAACCCCCGCTTCTAGGAGCCGATGTTGTCCATCAATCAGCGCATGGCCTGGCGCAACCTTTGGCGCAATCCCCGCCGCACGCTTCTCACCGTGGCGGCCATAGCCTTTGCCTGTCTGCTCTTGGTGTTCATGCTCTCGTTCCAGTTCGGCTCCTATGAAACCATGATCAACACCGCGGTCAAGGTGCAGACCGGGCACTTGCACGTGGAGGCCAAGGACTACCAGGACCAGCAGGACATGCGCCTGGTGATTAAGGACCCCGCGGCCGTGGCCAAGGTCATGCGCGCCACGCCTGGCATCGAGGCTTTCACCGCCCGCGCCAACGCCTTCGCCCTCATCTCCAGCAAGGAACGCACCTACGGGGCCTTGGTGGTGGGCATCGACCCTGAGGCCGAAGCCAAGGTCTCCACCTTGCAGAGCATCGTGCGCCAGGGCGAGTACCTCAAGCCCGGCGACGCCGAAGGCGCCTTGGTGGGCCGGCTCTTGGCGCGCAATCTGGGGGTCAAGCTAGGCGACGAGCTAACGGTGCTTGGCCAGGGGCGCGACGGCTCCATCGCGGCCATGGTGCTCACCGTGCGCGGCATCTATTCATCGGGCATCGATGAATTCGACCGATCCTCCATCCAGATGGGGCTGGGATCCTTTCAGGCCAACTTCAGCATGGAAGGCGCGGTGCACCAGATGGTGGCGGTGTGCCAAGGCCTGGGCGAGGTGGCCGGGGCCAAATCTTACATCGCCGCCCACCTGCCGCCCCAGAAAAGCCCCAGCCTGGCGGTGCTGGACTGGATGCAACTCATGCCGGGCCTCCTGCAGGGCATCGAGATGGATCTGGTGTCCGGCATCATCTTCTACCTGATCCTCATCGTGGTGGTAACGTTTTCCATACTCAACACCTTCCTCATGTCCATCCTGGAGCGCACCCACGAGTTCGGGGTGCTAATGGCCATCGGCGCGCGGCCGGGGCGCCTGAGCAAGCTGGTGTTCATGGAATCCCTGGCCATGACGCTTTTGGGCGTGGTCGCGGGCATGATAATGGGGGCGCTGGTCACCTGGTACTTCCAGGTTAACGGCCTGGACCTGGGCGTCCAGGATGTCATGGCCCAATACGGCATCACCGGCCGCATGTACCCCCAGCTCTCCTGGATCAGCCTGACCGCGGGCCCGGCCCTGGTGCTGGTCATGACCCTTTTGGCGGCGCTCTATCCCACCCGCCGCATATGGCGCCTGAAGCCGGTGGAGGCCATCAACTATGTGTAAGGCATTTGCAAGGCGCAGCGCTCCCTTGGAGGCGGGGCCATGTTCCTGAGCCTGGCCTGGCGCAACATCTGGCGCAATCCCCGGCGCACGGCGGTGATCCTTGTCGCCATCGTGATCGGGGTGTGGTGCATGGTGTTTTTGGGCGCGCTCATGCGCGGCATGATGGTGGAGATGGTACACAACGGCATCGCCACCCTCACCGGCCATATCCAAATCCACCACAAGGGCTATAACGCCGACCCGGTGATCGAAAACAGCATGCGCGATCCGGAGCAGGCGTTCAAGGCGCTGGAAAAGGCGCTGCCGCCGGGTTCCTTGTGGACCGCCCGGGTGCGAGTGAACGCGGTGGCCAACAACGCCCGCCATAACGCCGGCGTCACCCTGGTGGGAATCGACCCCCGGACCGAGGCCAAGGTCTCCTTCATCGGTAAGGCTGTGAGCGATGGCGAGTATCTAAAGCAGGGCGACGACTACGGCATCCTGGTGGGCCATGCGCTTATGGAGAAATTCGAGACCAGGCTGGGCCACAAGCTGATCATGATGTCCCAGGACACGGGCAAGCAGATCGCCTCGCGGGCCTTCCGTATCCAAGGCGTCTATCGCGCCGAGCAGCGCTCAACCGAAAAGCTCTACGTGTTCGTGACCAAACCCGCGGCCCAGGCCATGCTCAAGATGGGCAGCAGCCTGAGCGAGATCTCGGTGCTCTTGCCGGAGGGGGCTTCACCGGCGGCGGTGGCCGCCAAGTTGCGGAGCCTTTTGCCCAAGAGCTTTGAAGTGCTCACCTGGCGTCAGCTCCTGCCCATCCTAAACGGCTATCTGGAGATGATGGACAGCTTTGTGGTGATTTGGTACGTGGTGGTTTTCGTGGCCATGGGCTTCGGCATCGTCAACACCACCCTCATGGCCGTGTTCGAGCGCATCCGTGAGTTCGGCCTCTTGAAATCCCTGGGGCTCAAGCCCGGTGGCATCATCAAGGGCGTCATGGCCGAGTCATTCTTCCTCCTGGTGATCGGCCTCGCGCTGGGCAACGCCCTGGGCCTCATATCGGTGTGGGCGTTGTCATTCCACGGCATCGACCTCTCCGCCCTGGCCCAGGGGGCGGAGTACTTCGGCATGGGCCGGGTGATCATTCCCGAGGTGCACCTGCAGGATCTTGTCACCGCCAACCTGGTGGTGTTTGTGCTGGGGCTTTTGGTGAGCCTATATCCCGCGGCCAAGGCCGCGCGCTTTACGCCGGTGGAGGCGTTGGGCCACACCTAGGCCCGCTTGGCTGGAAGGAGATTTCCATGTCCATCGTCCAGTGCGACCACATATACAAGACCTACCACCAGGGCAGGATCGAAGTGCAGGCGCTCAGCGACGTGAGCCTGGCGGTGGATAAGGGCGGCTTTGTGGCGCTTTCCGGCCCCTCGGGTTCGGGCAAGACCACCATGCTCAACATCATCGGCGGGCTGGATCTGGCCGACTCGGGCCAAGTGGTGGTGGACGGCAATTCCTTTGAGCAGATGAGCCAGAGCCAGCTGGCCGACATGCGGCTCAACAAGGTGGGCTTTGTATTCCAGTCCTACAATCTGGTGCCCGTGCTTTCAGCGGTGGAGAACGTGGAGTTCGTCATGCTCCTGCAGGGCGTGCCGGCCGATGAACGCCGCGCGCGCGCCCGCAAGATCCTGGACGAGGTTGGCTTGGAGGGAAAGTACGACCGACGGCCCCGCGAGCTTTCCGGCGGCCAGCAGCAGCGGGTGGCGGTGGCCCGGGCCATCGTGGCCGATCCCGCCATCGTGCTGGCCGACGAGCCCACCGCCAACCTTGACTCCAAGACTGGCCAAGGGCTTTTGGAAATGATGCGCCAGATGAACCAGGCCAAGGGCGTCACCTTCATCTTCTCCACCCACGATGAGATGGTCATGGATTTCGCCCGCCGCCTGGTGGTCATCCGCGATGGCCAAGTGGTGGACGATCAGATCAAGGGCTGAAGCATGCCACGCGCGCTGGCCTTTTTTTCCTGCCTTTTGATCGGACTGGTGTTTTTTCCGGCTGGCCCGGCTTTTTCAGAAGAGAAACCTTCCTGGTGGCAAGACCTGGCTCCGGAATGGGGCGGTCATGTCAGGCTGCTGACCAGAGCCTATCAGGCCCAGCGCGAGTCCTATTACCAGCCGGTGGGCACCGAGCGTTTCTACGACGGCCAAGGCGATTTCAGGCTTAAGGGCAAGTTCCACTTGGGCGGCTGGGGCTATTTCGAGGCCCACTACGAGGCGGTATTCGCCGGCGGCGACACGGTGCGCAAGGATAACGAACTGGCCCGCCTGAACCCGGCCCTGTTCGGCGGCTATCTGCGCCAGGGCCCGGTGAGCGACGATCGCCGCTTGATGGACCTCTCCCGCACCATATCCAGCGACAACTCCTATTACCTGGCCCACCGCCTGGACCGGCTGCTCCTAGCCTGGCAGCCGGATTGGGGCACGGTGCGTTTGGGACGCCAGGCGTTGACCTGGGGCTCGGGCATGCTGTTCAATCCCCTGGACCTGTTCAATCCTTTTGCGCCCACCGACTTCATTCGGGACTACAAGATCGGCGACGACATGGCGGTGCTGCAGGCACCCCTGGGGAATTTGGGCAACCTGCAAGCGCTGGCCGTACCGCGGCGTGACCCAGCGACCCGCGATGTGGAGGCGGACCAGTCCTCGGCCGCGGCCAAGATGCATTTGATAAGCGGCATGACCGAGTTCGATCTCATGGCCGCCCGGCACTACGGCGACAACGTGGCGGGGGCTGGCGCGGTCGGCTACGTTGGGTCGGCGGCCTGGCGAGTCGACGCCACCTGGACCTTTCTGCATGACGGCGGCGGCTACCTCTCCTTGGTGGCCAATATGGATTATTCCTGGGTGCTGGGCGGCAAAAACTGGTACGGCTGGATCGAGTTCTACTTCAACGGCCTGGGGCGGGATGATCCCGGCCAGGCCCTGGGCGATCCCCTGGTGGCTGAGCGGGCGGAACGCGGCGAACTCTTCGCCCTGGGCCGCGCCTATGTGGACGCCGAGCTAAAGGTCGAGTTGCATCCCTTGTTCAACGCCTATTGCACGCTTATCTTAAACCTGCACGACACCTCGGGCGTGCTGCAGCCACGGGGCGTGTGGGATGTAACCCAAAACAGCCAACTGACCATGGGAGCCAACCTCAACTTCGGCGCGCCGGGCAGCGAGTACGGAGGCTTCACCTTGCCCGGCCTAGCCTGGCAAAGCGCCTCGCCGGACTCGGCCTACCTTCTCTACACCTGGTATTTCTGAATGAGCCCCAAGCGCCTAGCGCTGGGTCAGGTAAGCGGCCAGGCGCTTTAAGGCTTCCTCTATGTTGGCCAGGCTGTTGGCGTAGGAGAAGCGGATATAGCCGTGCCCGCCCGGCCCGAAGTCCCGGCCCGGCGTCGCCGCCACCCCGGTCTTTTCCAATATGTCGAAGGCCAACCGGTAGTCGTCCGGGTCGATATGGTCCACCCGGGCCAGCACGTAAAAGGCCCCGGTGGGCGTGACCTTGATGCCCAGCCCCATCTCCTTTAAGCCCTCCACCAGGCGCAAGCGGCGCGCGTTGTAGCGTTCCCGCATGCGCGCCACGTCGGCCTGGGCCCGCGGATCGGTGAGCGCGGCCACGCCGGCCCACTGGGCCAGGGAGGGAGCGCAGATGGCGAAGTTCTGATGCATCTTCTGCAGGGGCCGCACATAGTGGAGCGGCGCGATGACGTAGCCCAGGCGCCAGCCGGTCATGGCGTAGATCTTGGAAAAGCCGTTCAGCACAAAGGCGTTGTCCGTGAACTCCAGGATGCAGCGCTCTTCGCCCTCGTAGACTAGGCCGTGGTAGATCTCGTCGGAAACCACGTAGGGCGGGCCGCTAGTGCCCGGCGCCAGCTCGGCGATGGCCTGCATGCGCTCCGGCGAGAGAAGCTGGCCGGTGGGGTTGGCCGGCGAGTTTACGAGGATCGCCTTGGTGCGCGGGGAGAGCCGCTTTTCGATCTCCTCGGGCCGGAACTGGAAGGCGTCGTCCTCGTGTACCGGCACCCTGACCACCGTGCCGCCCACGAAGTTGATGAAATTGTCGTAGCAGGCATAGGCCGGATCGGAGATTATCACCTCGTCGCCCGGCTCCAGCATGGCTGAGAACAAGAGCAGCATGGCCGGGCTCACGCCGCAGGTGACCATGACCCGGGCCGGGTCCACCTCAACGTCGAAGCGCTTTTTGTGATACTCGGCGATGGCCTTGCGCAGCGGCATGATGCCCAAGGAATGGGTGTAGTGGGTCAGGTTCTCATCCATGGCCCGGCAGGCGGCGTCCTTCACGCACTGGGGCGTGTTGAAATCCGGCTCGCCCACGCATAAATAAATGATGTCCCGGCCCTGGGCCTCCAACTCCTGGGCCCGTTCCAGAACGTCCATGGCGATGAAAGGCGGTATTTCCTTGGCCCGCTGGGAAATTCCCATGATGATCCTCGGCACGGCTAAAGGTTCAAATCTTGTGGCGAGGCATAATTCTATATAAACAACCTGGTCCGGCAAGGGGAAATGTGCTTACGGGTCTGCGGGGCCGCTTCGCCGATTAGTTGCCTGTTAGCCTGGTTTCAATAAATATTTTGTTACGGTCCATTTCCAGCCAGCCCTCAAGCGCCATGCGGCGCACTTCCTGGAAATAGCGCGGCGTTAGCCCGGGAAAACGCTCGACCGCTCCCTTGATTTGGCTTTGAATCTTGGCCCGCACCTCCGGCTTCAACTCCAAGCGCCAAGAAATGCTTCCCTTGCTGAACACCGCGGCCACACGCGGCGGGCCGTTTTTCATGCTGATGGTGCCCCGCCCCAGGCTGGCCCCGGTGGAGGCCTGCAGGCCGTCGTTCAGGCAACTGAGAGGCGGTTTGAGGCCGGCCTCGCTTTTCACTTTAACCTCGTCAAGGTTGGCGTGAAGCAGCTCGCGCGCCCGAATGCCCATCTTGGCGCCCACTATGGAAAGGAGCCCCAAGTGGCGGTGCAGTTCGTTGGTGATGAGCGCCGCCTTGTATTCCTCCAGGCCGTGACGGGCGATTATGGGCAGCACCAGCTTCGCCACATCCGGGCGGAACAGGGCTGGGTCGCTGGGCAATCGATTGAACAACACCGCCCGGCGCGGTTCCAAACCTTCGGGCCGGTTTGATGCCAGCTCCAGATAAGCCAAGCGGGCGGCTTCCAGGTCAAAATCAGTCAGCACCTGCACGCGGTCATTTTGGGTGGACCGTGGCGTGGCCAGGGAAGGGTCGTGCAGCCAAAGTACGATGAGTTCGTCCCACATGGGCAGGCCCTGGGCGCTGGCATGGGCCCGCACTTGCGGATCGGCGGCTTGCCATTCAATCAGGCGCGCGGCCGGTGAGTTTAAAGCGTCAAGGGCTTTCAACAGTTCG
>CAZDRW010000026.1:4293-14378 GCA_964507555.1 uncultured Desulfarculaceae bacterium | reverse complement strand
TCCCGCCCGCCGCGCAGGCGGCAGGTCAGCTCGGGGTCGACGGCCAGGGCGGTACCGCTGCCCACGCAGATGGCGTCCAGCCAGGAGCGCAGGCGGTGCACCTGGCGGCGGGCCTTTTCGCCCGTGACCCAGCGGCTGTCGCCGGTATGGGTCGCGGTCTTGCCGTCCAGGGTGGCCGCGGTTTTCAAAATCACATAGGGCCGTCCTGTGGTGATGTGCTTGAAAAAGAAGCGGTGCTCGTGCTCGCAGACTTCACGCAACACGCCGGCCGTCACCTGGATTCCCTGGGCGGCCAGAAAGGCTCCGCCGCCGCCGGCCACCTTGGGATTGGGATCCGAGGCGCCGTACACCACCCGGGCTATGCCCGCCTCCTGCACGGCGCGGGTGCAGGGCGGCGTTCGGCCCTGGTGATGGCAGGGCTCCAGGGTGACAAAGATGGTGGCGCCTTTGGCGGCCGGACCCGCATCGCGGAGGGCATGGACCTCGGCATGAGGCTCGCCCTGCTTGGCGTGATAGCCGCGGCCTACGATGCGGCCGCCTTTCACCACCACCGCGCCCACCGCGGGGTTGGGCGAACTTCTGCCCAGGCCCTTGCGGGCCAGAGCCAGGGCGCTCCGCATGAAGCGGCGGTCAAGCGACTCTGGGGAAGATAAGGACATTATTCGTGGGCTGCGGAGTCCTTGTTGTTGGAGACGATGCGCTCCAACTCGGACATGAACTCCTTCACGTCGCGGAACTCGCGGTACACCGAGGCGAAGCGCACATAAGCCACGTCGTCGACTTGGCGCAGCCAGTTGATGACCGCCTCGCCGATTTCGGCGGCCGGAATCTCGCGGCGGTTCTGCTCCTGAAAGCCGGCTTCCATGGAATCCAGGAACTCCTCCACTATGGTCACCGAAACCGGCCGTTTGCGTAAGGAGAGCATGATGCCCTTTGCGACCTTGCCCCGGTCGAACACCTCGCGGGTGCCGTCCTTTTTGATGACATAGGTCTCCATCTCCTCCACCCGCTCATAGGTGGTGAAGCGCTGGTCGCATTCCAGGCACTGGCGCCGGCGGCGGATCACGGAAGCGTCTTTGCTCACGCGGGAGTCCACCACCTTGTTGTCGTTATGACCGCAAAAAGGGCATTTCACTTGATCCCCTCCCCCTCCGTGGCCTGGGCGCTCATATTAAACGCCCGCGCCGCCATCCTGCGTTTGGCCTCTTGGTTTTCCTCTTCGATCCAGTCGGCTTGATAAAGGTTCTTGAGGTCCTGGACCGCCGGCTGAACCACTACCCGCTCAATGCCGGCGTTTATAATAACAAGGCGGCACAGCTGGCAGGGCTCCGGATTGGCGGTGGGTTGGCCGCTCTTCACCTCCAGGCCGAAGAGATACATCACCCCGCCCAAGGTGCGCTCGCGGGCCGCGTGCAGCACCGCGTTCATCTCCGCGTGCACCGAGCGGCACAGTTCGTAGCGCTCGCCCGGCGGCACCTCCAGTTCCTCGCGCAGGCAGACCCCCAGGTCAACGCAGTTGGCCACGCCCCGAGGCGCGCCGGCGTAGCCGGTAGCCACGATCTGGTCGTCATTCACGATCACCGCGCCGTATTGACGGCGCAGGCAGGTCCCCCTGCGGCAGACCTCGCGGGCTATGTTGAGGTAGTACTGATCCTTGCCGGGCCGGCTGCTCAAGACTGGGCTCCGGTCAAGGATTCAATCTTGGCCACTCTGCGCTCGTGGCGGCCGCCGCCCTCGAACGGGGTGTTCATGAATTCGTCCAGGATGCCGAGCGCCTGATCAACCGGCGTGAGGCGCTCTCCCAGGCAGAGTACGTTGGCGTTGTTGTGCTGGCGTCCCAAATGGGCGTGCTCGATAGTGGGGGCCAAGGCGGCCCGCACGCCGTGGAAGCGGTTGGCGGTGATGCACATGCCGATGCCCGAACCACATACTAAAACCCCGCGCTCGACTTTGCCTCCGGCCACGGCCCGGGCCACGCTCGATGCCTGCTCGGGATAATCGCTGGCCTGATCGGAGAACACGCCCATGTCCTCGACTTGGTGGCCCTGCTCCTCCAGGCGCTTCTTGACCGCCTCCTTGAGGTTATAGCCGCCGTGGTCGGCTCCAACCGCTATGTGCATGGCGCGCCTCCCGGCCCTTTTTAAAGGTTTAGGCTTTGTACTGCGCGAAAATCACGCTGGCGTTGGTGCCTCCAAAGCCGAAGGAGTTGGACAATACGGCCCGCAGCGATCCCTGGCGCTTGACATTGGGCACGTAGTCCAAGTCACACTCCGGATCGGGCGTGGTGTAGTTGATAGTGGGCGGCATCACCTGGTCGCGCAGACTCAGCACGCTCATCACCGCCTCCACCCCGCCGGTGGCTCCCAGCATGTGGCCTATCATGGATTTGGTGCTGGAGACGGCCAGTTTTTTAGTGTGACCGCCGAACAAGGCCTTGATGGCCAGGGTCTCGGTCAAGTCGTTCAGGTCGGTGCTGGTGCCGTGGGCGTTAATGTAGTCCACGTCCTCTGGCTTAAAGCCGGCGTCGTCCAAGGCCGCCTGCATGCAACGCACATAGCCGTCGCCGGTGGGATCGGGCGCTGTCATGTGATAGCCGTCCGAACTCAGGCCGTAGCCCACAAGCTCCGCGACTATGTTGGCCCCGCGCTCCTGGGCGCTTTCCAGGGCTTCCAGGATCAGCACGCCGGAGCCCTCGCTCATCACGAACCCATCACGGTCTTTGTCAAAGGGGCGGCTGGCCTTATCCGGCTCGTCGTTGCGGGTGGAAAGCGCCTTGGCCGAGCCGAAGCCCTGCAGGGTGACCGGCGTCACCACCGCCTCGGCGCCTCCACATACCATGATGTCGGCCGCGCCGCGCTGGATGGTCTTCATGGCCTCGCCCACGGAGTGGGTGCCGGCCGCGCAGGCAGTGGCCAGGCAGGTGTTGGGTCCCTTGGCCCCGAACTCCATGGAAACCTCGCCGGGCAGCATGTTGCCTATGAGCTTGGGGATGAAGAACGGGCTCACCCGCGACTCCGACCCCTTGGCCGCCACGCTGGGAATGGTTTCCTCCAGGCTTTGCAAGCCGCCCAGGCCCACTCCCATGATGCAGCCGGTGCGCGCGCCCAGCTTGTTGTCCAAAGGCGTGGCCAGGCCCGCCATTTCCCAGGCCATGCGGGTGGCGGCCACTCCATAATGGATGAAGACATCCAGCCGCTTGACATGCTTTTTGGGCAGCCAATCTTCAGGGTTGAAGCCCAGCACCTCGCCGGCGATCCGGGTCTTATAACCGGACGCGTCGAATTTCTGGATGGTCCTGATGCCGCTTTCCCCGGCCAAGATTTTTTGCCAAGTTTCCTCGACGCCAATGGCCAGGGGCGTAACCAATCCCAATCCAGTTACCACCACCCGTCGCTGCACGGTTCCTCCTATGGCGCAAGCCCCGGGCGGCGCTCGCAAGCGAACCCGGAAGCCGCATTCAACTTCCAGGGTCCGGAGCCGCCGCCTGACAACGCCGCCCCCTCGGGGCGGGAAATTTACACGATATGCCTACTTGCCAGTACGGGAAGCGATGTAGTCCCAGGCGTCCTGCACGGTCTTGATCTTCTCGGCATCTTCATCGGCAATGGAGATATCAAAGGCCTCTTCCATGGCCATGATCATCTCCACCAGGTCCAGGGAATCGGCGCCCAGGTCGTCCACAAAGGACGCCTCGGAGACCACATCCTCCTCTGCCACTGAAAGCTGCTCGCAGATGATCTGTTTGACTTTTTCTTTAATGTCCATTGTTGATTCACTCCTAGGATTTGAGCCCGTTCACAAAGGGCCCGTTCAATACTACATATACATGCCGCCGCTAATGTGAAGCACTTGGCCCGTCAAGTAGCGGGCGGCGTCGGAACAAAGGAAAGCTATCACCTCGGCCACGTCCTCGGGTTGGCCCGGACGGTTCATGGGGATGATGGACTTCATCATCTCCTGCGCCTTTTCCGGTACGGCTCTGGTCATGTCGGTCTCGATGAAGCCCGGAGCCACCGCGTTTACCCGCACCCCGCGGGGGGCCAGCTCCTTGGCCGCGGTCTTGGTAAGCGCCATGAGACCGGCCTTGGAGGCCGAATAGTTGGCTTGGCCGACATTGCCGATCTGGCCTACCACCGAAGCCACGTTGACGATGCTGCCGGAGCGCTGTTTCATCATGATCTTGGCTGCGGCCTGCAGGCAGACGAAGGCCCCCACCAGGTTCACCTTGATGACCCGCTCGAACTGCTCCAGGCTCATGCGCACCAAGAGCGCGTCCATGGTAATGCCGGCGTTGTTGACGAGCACGTCCAAAGAGCCATGGGCCTCCACCACGTGGCTCAGGTAGTCCTGAACCTGGGCGGGATCGGCCACGTCGAATTTCTTGGCCTCGGCGGTGACGCCGGCCTCCCGCAAAAGGGCCAGGGTCTTATCCGCTTCGCTGTCGTCCGGGTCGAAGTGATTGAACACCACCACGTCCCCCGGTTTGGCCAGGGCCAGGCAAACGGCTCTTCCGATCCCCTTGGACCCCCCGGTGACCAGGCTGACTCGGCGATTATCGGACACCATATCCACCTTTCCCGCATCGGCTCAAGGCCGCCAAAACTCCCAAACCGTTCACCGCCCCAGCGCGGCGTTTCCTCATTTATTAAACGCAAAAATCCACATTCCCCAGCCCAGAGCCTCCGCCGGACTAGCCCCGAAGTGCCTCGAGGCGGCTCAGCATGGCCGGCACCACCTCGTAAAGGTCCCCAACTATACCATAGGTTGCGACCTTGAATATAGGCGCGTTGGGGTCGGTGTTCACCGCCAAAATGTGGTCGGAGCTCTGCATACCCACAAGATGCTGTACCGCACCACTGACTCCCAATGCAACATATAGTTTAGGGGCCACCGTGCGTCCGGTCTGACCCACCTGATGGGCGTGGCCTATCCAACCCGAGTCCACCGCCCCCCGGGTGGCTCCCACCACCCCACCCAGGGCGTCGGCCAGTTTGCGCACCAAATCAAAGCCCTCGGGCCCTCCCAAGCCCCGGCCGCCGCACACGATAACCTCGGCCCCGGTGAGATTGATCTTCTCTGCCAGGTCTTCCACCACCTCCAACACCTGGGTGCTCGAGGCCAGTCCGGCCGGCATTGCCAAGCGCACCAGTTCGGCCTGGCGGCCCGGCTCATAAGGCCCCTTTTTCATGACCCGGGGCCGCACCGTGGCCATCTGGGGCCGGGCGGCGGGGCAGATGATGGTGGCCATGATGTTGCCGCCAAAGGCTGGCCGGGTCTGCAAAAGCAGACGGCGCTCCTTGTCGATGGCCAGCCCCGTGCAGTCGGCGGTGAGTCCGGTGGCCGCGGCGGTGGCCACGCGGGGGATAAGTGAGCGGCCGATGCTGGTGGCCCCGGCCAAGAGCACCTCGGGCTTGTGCTCCTTGACGGCTTGGGCAATGACCTGGCAATAGACGTCGTCGTTGAATAGCTCCAGGCTCGCATGATCCGCCAGATAAACCGCGTCCGCGCCCAGGGCCATAAGCTCCGAGGCCAGGCCTTCCACGCCAGCGCCCAACAGCACCGCGCTTAAGCCCACCCCCAGATCGTCGGCCAAACGGCGGCCCTGGCCCATGAGTTCGGCCACCACCTCGGGCATGACCCCGCCGCGCTGCTCAGCGAAAACCCAGACCCCGCGGTGGCTGGCGGCGCGGTCGTCCTCTTTGCGCTCCACCTCCTCCAGGGTGATGGCCTCCTCGGGGCAGACGTCAACGCAGGCGCCGCACAGAGTGCACTTATCGTTTACCTGGGCAGTGTCGTTGTGGAGTTCCAAAGCCTCGAAAGGGCATTCATCCACGCAGGAGCCGCAACCGGTGCAAAGTCCTTTGTCGATAATAAGCGCCATGGCTCTAGCTCCCCAGCATGATGACCTGGGCCTGCACCAAGCGGTCTATCACCGCGGCGCCGGCCACCTCGGGCGCGCCTTCTAGCATTTCATGCTCGCCGGCCGACGGCGGCGGGAAAACCTCCACCACCTGGGTGAAGGAGCCGGCCAGGCCCACCTCGGCCTGATCGAGGCCAAGCTCGTCCGCGCCCTTCAGCGGCACCTCGTATTTCTTGGCCCGCATCTTTCCCTTCAGGGATGGCGGCCGGGGCTCACCCACCTCGCGCACCACGGTGATGAGACCGGGCAGATGCAGCTTCACCACGTCAAAGCCCTCGTCCATCTGGCGCTCCACCACCAGGCTGCTGTCAGCGATCTCACGGAAGCCCTTGACGAAAGCCACATGGGGAATGCCCAGGCGCATGGCCAGGCCCGGCCCCACCTGAGCCGTGTCGCCGTCCACCGCCTGCTTGCCGCAGATGATGAGATCGGCCCCGCCCATGGCTTTCACGCCCGCGGCCAGGGCGGCGGTGGTGGCCCAGGTGTCGGAACCGGCAAAGGCGCGGTCGGAGAGGAGAAGCCCCTCGTCCACTCCGAAACCGATGGCGTCCTTGATGACCTGGGCAGCCTGGGGAGGGCCCATGGAAAGCACATGCAGCTCGCCTCCGGCCTGCTCGCGGAGCCGCAAGCCAGCCTCCAGGGCGAACAGGTCAAAGGGGTTGATGATGGACTCCACGCCCTCGCGCTTAAGGGTGTGGGTCTCCGGGTCCAGCTTCACGTTGGCCGTGTCCGGCACTTGCTTGATGCAGACTATGATCTTCATCTTAAGGCGGGGGCTCCCTTTTGAATTGGTGGGCTTGGGGATGGCGTCCGCAGCCCTCCCTGCCGCGATTTTCGACTCCTTGTGCGCCGGGCTCCCTAGTTCCGGCGTCCGGCTGCTATGCTGCCGTTTAAAAGCCGATCAAATTTCTTCGTGGCCCAGCCGCGCCGATCGCTCCCATCGGCGTTGCGCATCGCCAAGATCAACGCTCATCTCATTTATTTTTTCCGGCCGTACTCTTTGTTCAACTCTTGGCCGATGACGTTTCTCTGTATCTGATTGGTGCCTTCGTATATTTGCAGGATTTTCGCATCGCGCATCATTTTTTCAACCGGATAATCCCGCATATACCCGTGCCCGCCCATGACCTGCACCGCGTCGGTGGTGACCTGCATGGCCATGTCGGTGGGGAAAAGCTTGGCCATGGCGCTTACCTTGGAGATGTCCTTGGCGCCACTATCCACGAATCGCGCCACCGCATAGACCAGGGTGCGGGCCGCCTCGATATTGGTGGCCATGTTGGCCAGCATGTGGGCCACGGCCTGAAAGGTGATGATGGGCTTGTCGAACTGCTTGCGCACCCGGGCGAAAGCCGCGGCCTCGTCCAAGGCGCCCTGGGCCACGCCGACCGCTTGGGCCCCTACTCCGGGGCGGCTCTGGTCAAAGGTGCGCATGGCCACCACAAAGCCCATGCCCTCGCGGCCCAGCACCCGGTCGGCCGGGATGCGGCAGTTGTTGAAGATGAGCTCGCTGGTGATGCTGGCCCGGATGCCCAGCTTGGATTCCTTCTTGCCGTAGCTGAAGCCGGGATCGCCTTCTTCCACGATAAAGGCGGTGGCGCCGCGCGCGCCCTTGTTGGGGTCGGTGATGGCCACCACCGAGTAGATGCCGGCCTTGCCGCCGTTGGTGATCCACTGCTTGGAGCCGTTGATCAGGTACTCATCGCCCTGCTTCTCTGCCCGAGTCTGGATGGAGCCGGCGTCCGAGCCCGAAGCGCTCTCGGTGAGCGCAAAGGCGCCCAGTTTTTCGCCGCTGGCGATCTGGGTCAGGTATTTTTCCTTTTGAGCGTCATTCCCAAACAGGATGATGGGATAGGCGCCCAGGAAAGAAGCGGCGAAGGTGGTGCTCACGCCCAGGCAGGCGCGGGAAAGCTCCTCCACGGCGATTACGTTTTCCATGCAGCCGCCGCCCAAGCCGCCGTACTCTTCCGGGATGATGATGCCGAAGAGGTCCGCCTGGGCCAGGGCCTTCATGATCTCGGTGGGGAACTCCTCCTTCTCGTCCAGTTCCGCTCTCACCGGCTTAATGCGCTCTTCGGCGATCTGCCGGCAAAGGTCGCGGATCATCTCCTGCTCTTCAGTAAGGAAGTAGTCCATACCCATCTCTCTCCCTGGATCAGGCCGGATTTATGGAAAAGGCCGCGCACCCTCCCCGGCCGTGGCTTTTAAACTTAAGTTGGCTCGTCGAAGCCCAAGAGCGCGCCCCGGTAACGTTCCAGGCCCTCGGCCAAGTGGGCCGTGAAATCGCCGGCCACCGACTCGCTGGCCATGCGCACCGCCGAGGCGATGGCCCGGGCCGAGGAGGCGCCGTGGCAGATATATCCCACGCCGTTGATGCCCAGTAGCGGAGCCCCGCCGTATTGGGCATAGTCCAAGCGATTGCCCAAAGCCTGTAAAGTAGGTTTCAACATCATACCGCCCAGCTTGCCCCGCAAGGTGGAAAGTACCTGGCGCTTCATGAGTTCGGTGAGATTTCCCACCAGGCCCTCGGTCAGCTTGATGCACACGTTGCCCACAAAACCGTCGCAGACCACCACGGCCACGTCGCCGTCGAAAAGGTCGCGGCCTTCCACATTGCCCACGAAGTTCAGGGGACTGTTTTTAAGATAGTCGTAGGCCTGCTTGACTACAGAGTTGCCTTTGCCGCTCTCCTCGCCTATGGACAGGATGCCCACCTTGGGAGCTTTGATGCCCAGCACCGTCTCGGCGTAAACCGATCCCATGTAACCGAACTGCAGCAGCATCAAGGAAGTGCAATCCACATTGGCGCCCACGTCGATCACCACCGTGGGGCCCGACAAGCCGGGCAGCACCGAGGCCAGGGCCGGCCGGTCCACCTCGGGCAGGCGGCCCATGACCACCATGCCCACCGCCATGGTGGCGCCGGAGTTGCCCGCGCTTATGACCGCGTCCACCTCGCCGGCCTTATGAAGGTCGAAGGCGACCCGGATGGAAGCGTCGCGCTGATGCCGCAAAACCGATGACGGGCTGTCGGCCATACCGGCCACCTGGCTGGCGGCCTGCAGCTTCAGGCGGCTGCCGATGGGTCCGGCCCGCTTAATTTCGGGCTCCAGCGCCTCGGGCTGGCCCACCAGAGTGATCTCCAAATCCGGTGGGCCTTGCTGCAAGGCCTGGGCCGCGCCCTTAACCACTTCGGCCGGGGCGTGGTCGCCGCCCATGCCGTCCAATGCGATACGCATGGCGGCTAAAGCTTACTCTTCGTCCTTGGCCACCACCTGGCGGCCCTTATAGGTGCCGCAGGAGGGGCAGGCCCGGTGAGGCATGCTGGGCTCGCCGCAGTCGGGGCAAGTGGTGGGGTTGGCCAGGGTGATGGCGTCGTGGGCGCGGCGCTTGCGGCCCCGGGTCTTGGAGTGGCGTCTCTTGGGAACGGCCATGTCCTTATTTCTCCTTGCTGGAAACCACGCCGTCAAAAGGCGGCGCGGCCGCGAATAATCATTTCAGTTTAAGCTTGGCCAACTTGGCCCAGCGGGGATCTACCTTTTTATCCAAACAGCCGCACTCGCCCTCCAGCCGGCTTTTGCCGCACACCGGGCACAAGCCCGGGCAGTTTTCGCGGCAAACCGGCGCCATGGGCACGGCCAAGGCTACTTCGTCATGCAGGCCGAGGGAGAGGTCAATCTCCTCGCCCGTGTAAAAGCTGACCTCCAGGTCCTCGTCGGCCAGCTCCAGTTCCTCGCCGCTCAGGCCTGTGGGCTGGGGCTGATAAACCACCTTCAAGGGCCCCGAGAGGCTTACCGCAACCGGCTCCAGGCAGCGCGAGCATTCCAAAAGCAGGCGGACCTTGAAGGAGCCGCGCACGTCCACCAGATCGCCGCTTAGCGTCAGGTGCAGCTCCGCCGAGGGCGGCTCCAGGATTTCGCGCACCTGAGCCCCGATGTCCTTGGGCCCCAGGCGGGCGTCGCTGAAACTCACGTCCAAGCCCTCGGGCGGTATGTCTTCCAAACGGACCTTCAAGCCAGCCCTACCCCGGCACAGTGGATTTCTATAGAATTCCGCCCCGCCTGTCAAGGCCCGCCAAGCAGTGAAATCCCAAACAAGGCTAGGGCGTTGGCCCAGGCAGGGCGCCAGCGAGAAGACAGCGTAAGTACTGTCGAGACTGACCGGG
>CAZDRW010000026.1:0-4283 GCA_964507555.1 uncultured Desulfarculaceae bacterium | reverse complement strand
AGATTTGCTCAAACATACGGGGAGGTTGACAATCCCGCTCTGTGACACCACAATACACCTGGAGCGGGCGCGTGTCACCAAAGGTCCGCTCCGGTCATTTATAGGACAATGCTGATTCTGCTGGGCTTGGAATGTGAACCCGCGCCCAGAGGACGACTATTACTTTTTAGCAGGGAGCTGCAGTTGGATCGACAACTCATCACCAAACAGGGGCACGAAAAAACCAAGGCCGAATTGGAGAGGCTGAAAAAGGTGGAGTTGCCCAGGAACGTGCAGGACATTGCCGAAGCCCGCGCACATGGCGATCTTTCCGAGAACGCCGAGTTCCACGCCGCCAAGGAGCGCCAGGCCGTACTGGCCTCCAAAATCGCGGAACTTGAGTCAATAATGGCCAACGCCGAGGTGGTGGACCCCCTGCCCGTGCCCGAGGGCCGGGTGGTGTTCGGAGCCACGGTCACGGTGTACGACCCGGATGCGGATCAGGAATTCGCCTACTGTATCAAAGGCCAATCCGAAAGCGATCCCAACAACGGCTGCATCTCCATCTCCTCGCCCATCGCCCAGGCGCTTTTGGGCAAGGAAGAGGGCGACGAGGTGCGCTTCGACACCCCCGGCGGCGCCCGCGTCCTGGAGATCGTGGAAGTTGCATGAGGGCTGCCAAACCAGGCCTGCCGCAATACCACCTATCCTGATTCACTGCCAAAGGCCGGCAAAGTAATGCCCAGCTTTATAAGGGCCATATTGAACGGCCGCATGCTGGTCTCATTTATGATGGGTTTCAGCTGCGGCCTTCCTCTTTTACTCACCATCAGCGTTCTGCAAGCTTGGATGCAACAAGAAGGCGTGGACCTGACCGTAATCGGACTCATGGCCTTGGTGGGGCTGCCCTATACCCTTAAATTCCTCTGGGCCCCGGTGCTGGACAGATACATCCCGCCCTTTTTGGGACGCCGCCGAGGCTGGCTGCTTATAGTCCAAATTCTGCTAACCGCCGCCATCGCTTGCCTGGGCTTTAGCCAGCCCGCGGTCAATCCATGGATGGTGGCGTTCCTGGCCTTTCTGGTCACCTTTTTCAGCGCCAGCCAGGACATCGTGGTGGACGCCTATCGCCGCGAGGACCTTTCCGATGAAGAACTGGGCCTGGGCTCGTCATTATATATAAACGGTTATAGAGTTGGCATGCTCTTGGCTTCGGGCGGTGGCTTGATCCTGGCCGACCTGATCCCCTTTTCCATGGTGTACCTCATCATGGCCGCCTGCATGCTGGTGGGTGTGGTCACAACCTTGGCGTCCCGCGAGCCGGAGATGACCCAAGGCTCTCCCAAGAGCATCAAGGAAGCGGTGATAGATCCTTTTGTGGAGTACTTCAGCCGCTCGGGCTGGCTCTGGGGTCTGGGCGTGCTGATTTTTATCCTTCTATATAAGATCGGCGATACCATGGCAGCGGCCATGACCACGCCATTTTACTTGGAAATCGGATTTACAAAGACCCAGATCGGCGCGGTGGTAAAGCTGTTCGGTTTTTGGGCCACCATAGCGGGCGGATTGGCCGGCGGCGTCATACTGCTCAAAATTGGCATCTACCGGGGGTTGTGGATTTTCGGTTTTCTGCAAGCCGTGAGCACGGCGGGTTTCGCGGTGCTAGCCAACATCGGCCCCAGCCTGGCGGGTTTGGCGGCGGTGATCGCATTTGAGAACCTGGCCTCCGGCATGGGCACCGCCGCCTATGCGGCCTACATGGCCGCTCTCACCAATAAACGCTTCACCGCCACCCAATATGCACTTTTTTCAAGTTTAATGGGCATCCCCCGGGTCTTGGCCGCCGCTCCCACCGGCTTTATGGCCAAATACATGGGCTGGACCGAGTTTTTCATTTTCTGCACCCTGATTGCCATACCGGGCATGGTGATGCTCATAAAGTTCGCCCCCTGGAACGGCAAGCAGGCCCACATCGAATCCTGATTAGCTTGCCCCGATTGCCGGGGCCTGATACAGTTTGAGATATCGTGATGATAGTTATTCCCGCAGTCTACTAACGAGGAGCCAACAATATGCCCATGGACTGGACGCCGCCGCCGCGAGGCACCGGCGGGCAGCAACAGCCCGACCTTGGCAAGGTCGTTAGCGATATTAGAAGCAAGCTGCCCAGCTTCAAGAAAGCCAAGGGACTCTGGATCGTGGTGCTGATCGTGCTGGCCTTGATCGCCGGCTCATCGGCCTATTACACAGTGGGCCCCGAGGAGACCGGCGTGGTGCTGCGCTTCGGCCAGTATGTGCGCGAAAGCGGACCAGGCCTGCATTTCAAACTGCCCCTGGGTATTGAAACCGCCACCACCGTCAAAACCGGCCGCGTGTTCAAGGAGGAGTTCGGCTTCCGGGGCACCCAGCCCGGCATCCGCAGCCGTTTCACGGAAAAAGGCTATTCCGACGAGTCCTTGATGCTCACCGGCGACCTCAACGTGATAGACGTGAAATGGATCGTGCAGTTCAAGGTGCGCGAGCCGCGCAAATGGCTGTTCGCGGTGCGCGACGGAGTGGCCGCCATCCGCGACCTCTCCGAGGCCACCATGCGCTCCATCGTGGGCAACCGCTACGGCGACGAGGTGCTGACCTTGGCCCGCGTGGAAATCGCGGCCCAGGCCCAGGTCGATTTGCAGAAGCTCTTGGATTCCTATGACGCGGGGGTCCAGGTGGTCACCGTGAAATTGCAGGACGTCAACCCGCCCAAGCCGGTGCAACCCGCCTTCAACGAGGTCAACGAGGCGCGCCAGCAAAAGGAGCGCATGATAAACGAGGCTCAGGAAGCCTATAACCGCGAGATTCCCAAGGCCCTGGGTAATGCCAAGCGCGTAGTCACTGAGGCCGAGGGCTACATGGCCGAGCGCGTGAACCGGGCCGCCGGCGAGGCGCTGCGCTTCGACCAGGTGCTCACCGCCTATCGAAAGGCCAAGGAAGTCACCAAGCGGCGCTTCTATCTGGAGACCATGCAAAAAGTGCTTAAAAACGCCGGCAAGGTGTATGTGGTGGACGATAAAGTCAAGGGGCTCCTGCCCTTCATGGACCTGACCAAGGGACGCGGTCCGGCCAAGGAGGTGCAAAAATGAAATCTCTACGCGCAATAGTGCCTCTGGTCATTATCATAATCATCCTGGCCAGCTCTTCCTTTTTCACCGTAAAGGAAGGCGAGCAGGCGCTGATCACCCAATTCGGCAAGCCGGTGGGCGGCCCCTTCAGTGAGGCCGGCCTGTATTTCAAGATCCCCTTTATTCAAGATGTGCACCTTTTCGAGAAGCGCCTTCTGAAATGGGACGGCTCGCCCAACCAGATCCCCACCCGTGACAATAAATACATCTGGGTGGACACCACGGCCCGCTGGCGCATCACCAACCCCTTGCGCTTCCTACAGACCGTAGCCACCGAGCGCGGGGCCCTCTCGCGCCTGGATGACATCATCGACTCCGTGGTGCGCGACTTGGTTTCGTCAAACCTGTTGATCGAGTTGGTGCGCTCGGCCGACTGGGACCCGGCCCGGGGCCGCGAGGCCATGGAGGAGTTCAATCCCCCGGCTCCGGAAAAACTCCAGGCCGTGGTCAAGAAAGACGACGGCGAGCCCACCATCGTGCAGCAGGGCCGCCAACTTATCACCCGGCGCATGTTGGCCGCGGCGGCCAAGGTGACCCCCCAATACGGCATCGAGTTGGTGGACGTGGAGATCAAGCGTATCAACTACGTGGAGAGCGTGCAGAAGCGGGTCTATGAGCGCATGATTTCCGAACGTAAGCGCATCGCCAGCCAATACCGCTCCGAGGGCGAGGGCGAAAAGCAGACCATCCTGGGCACCATGCAGAAGGAACTGGCCCGCATCCGCTCCGAGGCCTATGAAAAGGCCCAGAAGATCCTGGGTAACGCCGACGCCAAGGCCACCGATATCTATGGCAAGGCCTATGGCCAGGACCCGGAGTTCTACTCCTTGTTCAAGACCCTGGAAAGCCTGAGCATAAGTCCGGGCACGGACAAGGCCGAGCTGATTCTTTCCACCGACGGCGAGTACTTCAAATACCTAAAGCAGGCCAAGTAAACGCCTCGATCACTAAACAGCAAGGGCCCGCGTCACCTAAGGCGCGGGCCCTTTTAATTATAGATAGCGCAATTTCAGTGAAACGCCGGATAAGGGTCTTCCCCCGGGTCAGTTAGCCTCCCCGGCCCCTAGCCCCCTTGGCTCCCCGGCCCCTCTAGTGCCAGACAGCCACGTCGTTGCCCGGCGGGCGGTAATAGGCGATCAT
>CAZDRW010000025.1:13376-14950 GCA_964507555.1 uncultured Desulfarculaceae bacterium | reverse complement strand
CAGCGGCCCCCATCTTGACCAAGGCGCCCGCCGCGCCCTGCGCCGCTTTGGGCCTGGCGGGCGACGCCGCCCTGGCCGGGCTGCTGGAGAGCCTGCCGCTTGGCCTGGGTTCTAACAACTGGGCTGTGGCGGAACGCTTCAACACCGGCGGCAAGCCAATCCTGGCCGGCGATCCCCATCTGGACGCCCGCATCCTGCCCGGCCCCTGGTATCCCCTGGGCATTATCACGCCCGAAGTCCGGGCAGTGGGGGCCATGATACCCGGCATGCCGGGCATGGTGATCGGCCGCACCAAGCACCTGGCCTTGGCCATGACCAACGCCTATGCCGACGTGCAGGACCTCTACGTCGAGACCCTGGACCCCAAGGACAAAGGCCGCTATTTGGAGGGAAGCGAATCCCTGGCCTTCGAGGAAATTCCGGAAACCATAAAGATCAAAGACAGCGAAGCTCCGGACGGTTTCAGGCAGGAAAAGTTTGTCATCAGGCTTAGTAAACGGGGGCCGGTGGTATCGGATGTGTTGCCCGGTTTGGCGGGCGGCCAGGTGGTCACCCTGCGCTGGGCGGCGGCGGAAAGCATGCTGCCCGAGATTGGCCTCTTGCGCGGCCTTACCGCCAGAGACGCTGGCGAACTCGACCAGGCCTTGCAGCAGGTCTCCATGCTGGTGCTCAATTGGGTGTTCGCCGACAATAAAGGCAACATCGGCTGGCGAGTTTCGGGCCGCTTGCCCATCCGCGCGCAGGGTGAGGCCACGATCCCCTATAAAGTTGATTCAGGCCAGGACAACTGGACCGGCTGGGTTCCCCAGGATCAGATGCCCCACGCCATGAATCCGGCGAAGGGCTGGCTGGCCACGGCCAATAATAAGACCGTGACCAAGGACTACCCTTATTACTATTCCTCCATGGCCGCCTCCAGCTATCGCTACGCGCGCATCAAGGAGCTGCTCACCCAGCCCGGCCCTAAACCGGCGTCAGCTCATTGGCAGTATCAGCGCGATACCGTGAACCTCATGGCGCGCCAGTTGGCTCCCATCCTGGCCCAAGCCTTGGCCCAGGACGCCCGCACCCAACCCTTGGCTAAGCTGCTGGAGAAATGGGATCACCACGATCAGGCCGACCAGACCGCGCCGTTGGTGTTCCAGGCGGTGATGCTGGAATTCGTCCGCCAAGTTTTCATCGACGAGCTTGGCCCCAAGGTCACCGAAGCAATGATGAAGGATTTGTATTTTTGGCAGGAGCGCCTTTTGGCCCTGACCAAGGCGGGCGGCTCGGCTTGGTTCGATGACCTGCGAAGCAAAGGCAAAGTAGAGACCCGCGACGATATCCTGCGCCGCGCCGGCCTGAGCGCCCTGCAAACTCTCACCCAACGCCTGGGCGCGGACCTGGCCGCCTGGCGCTGGGGACAGGTTCACACCCTGGAGTTGGTGAGCCCCCTGCGCCGCCAAGGCATTGGCAAGGGACTCCTGGGCAGCGGCCCCATGCCCATGGGCGGCTCGGCCGAGACTATATATAGAGGCAGGTTCGCACCGGACAAGCCGTTTGACGTAACCATCAGCGCGGCCTTGCGCATG
>CAZDRW010000025.1:0-13366 GCA_964507555.1 uncultured Desulfarculaceae bacterium | reverse complement strand
GTGGTGGACATGTCCGACCCGGACAAGATCATGGCGGTGTTGCCCGGCGGCGTCTGCGGGCGGCTGTTCAGTCCCCATCAGACCGACCAGGTGGCGGCCTTCATGAACGGCGAGGTTTTGCATTGGTGGTTCAGCGACCAGGCCATCGAGAAGAACGCCCGGCATGCGTTGCTTCTCAAGCCTTGATCCATCCGTCCCGGATTTGTGACCGGCTTGCTAGAAAGCCTGCTTCCTGATAAGCCTAAGAGGCCCGCAGAGACAAACCCTAGGGAGCAGACGTGCCTTCCAAAAGAAAAACGCCGCCCCGCGGCCCCGTGGCCTTGGTGGGCATCGACGACGGCGTTGAGTCAGCCGTACGGCAAGCCCTCGAACTGAGCCAAGGCTTGGAGTATCTGCCTACCGGCGGCGCGGTGTTTCTGAAACCCAATCTGGTGGCCTTGCCCGGCAAGTTCCAGGTGCCGCCCTTCGGTGTGGTCACCACCACCGCGGTGGTGGAGGCCATGGTGCGTATCCTAAAAGAGAGGGGCGTTAGCCGCATTCTCTTGGGGGATGGCGGCTTGGAGAACAAAGAGGCGGACACCAGCACCAAAACCACCATGGATATCTTGGGCTACCCCGCTATGGCCCGCAAATACGGCCTGGAGCTGGTGGACTTGAACCAGGGGCCTTTTGAAGAGGTGGACCTGGACGGACTGAAGATCAAGCTGTCCCTGCCGCTTTTAGAGGCCGATTTTGTGATCAGCCTGCCGGTCTTGAAGACCCATGGCCAGTGCAGGGTGTCCCTTTCCCTCAAGAACATGAAGGGCGGCCTGCATCACCGCTCCAAGGCGGCTTGCCATGACAGCGGCCTGAATCTGGATCATAACGTAGCGCTTCTTTCCAAGGCGCTTTATCCGGACCTGGCGCTCATTGACGGGCGCTACGCCTTGGCGCGAGGACCCATGCATTTCGGCACTGCCCAACGAGCCGACCTGATCATTGCCGCCCGCGACGCCCTGGACGCCGACCTCTTGGGCGCTACGGTGATCGGCATGCCGCTAAACGAAGTCGGCCATTTGCAGGACCTGGCCCGCATGCTGGGCCGCGATTTGGCGGCGCCCAAGCCCCTGGGCGGCATAAACCCGGAAGAGGTTCGCCTGAATCTGCCCTGGGATTTCCCCTGGGCCGATGAGTGGACGCCCGCGCCCTTTGTCAAGGCCGGGGTCAAGGGCGCGCTTATGCCCAAGTACGACGCCAGCTTGTGCACGGGCTGTTCTTTTATCTACAACCCGGCCCTGATCATGCTTCTCACCGCCGGCGCGGGCAAGGATCTGGGCGGCATCGAGTTTTTAACCGGAAAAGCTTGCCAGCCCTCGGGCAAGGCCAAGGTGTCGGTGCTGGCGGGTAAGTGCATAACCAAGGCCTTGCAGGACGATGCCCGCTTGGGCCGGGTGATTAAGATACCCAACTGCCCGCCCAAGCTGGAGCAAATCGAGGACGCATTGCGCCAGGCCGGAGTTCCGGCCGAACTAAAGTCTTTTCACGGATTCATGGCCAGCTTAGCCAAGCGCTATCCTGCCGACCAAGGCTTTGACCTGGCCGATTACCGGCCCGGAGCTAATTAATGAAGAAACCCTGCTTGGTGTACGCCGACGCGGACGGCAATATCTTTGATCATCCGGGCCTGGCCATGGCCGGGTCGGCCGGCGGCCGCTGGGAGACGGTGGATGAGAACCAGTGCATACCTCTGCCCGAGGGCAGCGAGCTATTTCTTCTGCCGGGCCGCCTTCCGGTGGGCGTGGCCCGCGGCGGCGACTTCGAGGTGATGGACCGCGATCCCGTCGACCCGGTCAGGCCGGTGAGCGCGGTGGCCGCTTTCATGGCGCCGGCCCACACCGCCACTCTGAACGCAGCTTTTCATACAACCTCGGGCGCGCCCAATCTTCCGCTTTTTTCCTATGCGGCCTTGGGCTTTCACGAGGGCCGTTTCGTGGCGGCCGGCATCAGGGTGGATCCGCTGCCCAGGCAAGACCCCGGCCGCTTCCCCAGCCCGGACCGGATCACCAGCCAGGCCAAGCGGCTTTTGCGGGAAAACCCCCAAAACCGGCTTTGGCAGCATCTGGGCACCTGCGCGCTCACCTTCGGGTGTCCGGCGGCCAAGAATCTGATGCTGGGCCGCTGGGAAGCGCCGCTGCCCACCAGCCCGGCCTGCAACGCCTCCTGCCTGGGCTGCCTCAACGATCAGCCGGCGGGCCGCTTTCCCTGCACCCAGGAGCGCATGAAGTTCACCCCCAGCGCCCGGGAGGTGACCGAGGTGGCGCTTTACCATCTGCGCAAGGGCCGCGATCCTTTAGTGAGTTTGGGGCTGGGCTGCGTGGGTGAGCGGCTTTTGCTGGAGTATTTTTTGGCCGTGTCCATCAACCTGATTCGCAAAAAGCGGCCATCGGGTTCAATCAACCTGAACACCAACGGCTCCAAGCCGGAGGCCGTGGCCCGGCTCATGCGCGAGGGATTGAGTTCCATCCGAGTTTCGGTTAACAGTCTCATCCCCGAGCGGCATCAGGCTTACTACCAGCCCCGCGGCTGGTCGCTGAAAGAGGCTATCGCATCCATCGAGGAGGTGAAGAAGGCCCACGGCCACGCCTCCATCAACTTGTTGACCATGCCTGGAGTTACCGACCGCCCGGAAGAGGTGGAAGCGCTGTTTGCCATGATTGAGCGCACCAGCCTGGATTTGATCCAATGGCGGAACCTGAATATAGACCCCGAGGTTTATGTGGCCGAACTGGGCCTGGAACCGCCCGAGGAGCGCATGGGCATCGAGCAGCTCATCAGCGAGCTCAAGCGGCGTTTCCCCCGTCTCAAGCACGGCTATTACAACCCCAAACTTGACTGACCGGAAAAAGGAGAGCTGCATGCCTTTGGTTTACGTGATGGCCCTGATAACCGGCAAGGATGACGCCAAGGACGAGCTTGAAAAGGAGCTTCGCGCGGTGGTGCCCGTGGTGCGCCAGGAAGACGGCTGCCTGCGCTATGACCTCCATCGCAGCGCCGACGGCAAGCCCGTGTTCATGTTTTACGAGACCTGGCAAAGCGGCGAGGCCCTGGCCGCCCACAGCAAGGCGCCGCACATGCTGGAGATGCGCACGCGGATAAAGGACCTGGTGGCCGGGCCGCCCGATATCAGACTTTGGGGAGCCGTGGAGGTGGCCTGAAATAGCGGCGCTCCATTGTGATCGACCTGAAAAGGGAGGCCCCGTATGGGTCCCCCTTTTTTTAGCAGCGCACAGCTTGGCCGCGCAGAGTTTGCGCCAGAGGTCCTATAAGGCGCCCAGCGTTTGCTGGGGCGCTTTCACCACCACCAAAAGCATCTTGAAAGGCTTTTCCGCGTCCAGGGCGTGGGGCTTGCCCTGGGGCATGACAATGGCCTGGCCCGCCCCCACCGTGAACTTCTCGCCGTCGATGGTGACCAGCGCTTCGCCGTCCAGCACCTGCACCAGGGCGTCGGCCGGCACTGTGTGGGCGCTGATGCCCTCGCCAATGGGGAAGGCGAACAGGGTCAGGCTGAGCGCGTTGTTCTGGGCCAGGGTACGGCTCACCACCTGGCCGTCTTGATAGGTGACCAACCCGGCGAAATCCAAGACCTCGGCCTTGTCGATGTTTTTTATGAGATCAGCCATGCGGAATTCCCTCGCAAGCTATGGGTTACTCCAAACGGAATTTTTCGCGCAAGCGGTCGGACAAGGCCCGCACCGTGGCAAAGGCCTTTTCCACCGTCTTTTCGCCGTCCTGATTCACCAGACAGCAGGTGGCCGGGGAAAGCATGCTGCGTGACAGGAGAAAATCCCTGTCCACCCCCCGGCGGGCCAGCGCGCCCCAGGCCTCGGCCAGGCGCGCCTCCAGGGAGGCCAAGTCCTCTTGGCTGAAAGGCTCGAAGTTGGTGGGCACCATGCCCCACACCAGGCGGCCGCCGCGCTCCAGAAAGCGCGAGATAGACTTGGCATAGGAGGCGAAAACTTCGCCGTTGGAATAGGCGTCCAGGCTGAGCACGTCCATATCCAGCTTCAAGAGAAAGTCCCAATCCGGGTTGCCGCAGAGGTGCACGCCGCGGGGCTTTTCTATGGCCGCTAAAAAGGTTTGAAAATCTTCGGAAGCCTTGGTGTCGCCATAGCCCGACAAGGCGCTAAAGATGAACTGCAGGCCCGGCTCGTCAATAAACATGAAGGCGTTGGGGTTAATTTTTTTCAGCCGGGCCAGCTGCACATTGATCCGCTGGGCCATGAATTCCAGCATGAAGGGCCGCACCGTGTCGTCGAAAAGGATGGGACGGTCGTCCTGGTCCTTGACGTTCAGCCCGAAGCTGATGGGCCCCTCCAACTGGCCGCGGATGGCGGGCCGGCCGGAAAGGTCCATATCCAGGAACTTGTGATACACCACCGAGTATTGCGGTGAGATGTCAAAGTACTCCGGCTCCTCCATGTGAGCCATGGTCTCTTCAAACTCGGCATAGAATTTCTCATGAGAAAAGCTCAAGGTGCGCTTTTCCAAATCCAGCACCGTGCCAGGGAAATGTTCGGCCGCCTGCACGTACATGTCCTCGTAATAGCTGACATGAGGGAGCTGGGGCCAGAAGGGCACGTCCAGGCTCAAAGCCTGCTCCAGGGCCCGGTCCACGTCCTTGTGGGGCATTACGGCCATGGCGGTGGTCAGAAGATTACCGGGAATGGGCATGTTCAGCTCCGGTCAGCGGTGTAAAAAGCTGGCTTAAATTTTGTCTGCTATTAAAAAGGCTACCTGAGCCCTGTTTTTAATGCAATCGGACAGCGCCTCTACGCGGGCGCGGAAGTCCTTAAATGTAAAAATAAAACTTCTTGGCATATCCCGGCAAACTTGCTATTATTATTTTGCTATCACGTCCGGATTTAAAACCCCAAGGAAGGCAAGACACGTCCAAGGAGGGCGCCCTAGTTGGAGGTGCTCCTATGGCGATTACTTTTGGCGGTTTGGCCAAAATGCAGACCCAGTCCGCCCTGGCGGTCGGGCAGTCCCAAGCTAGCAGCATGGGCCTGGGTAAGCAGGAAGGCAACGCGCTGGCCATCAGCAATATGATGGGCGGCGAAGAAGAGGGATTAGGCGAGGGCTTGGTCAGCAAGCTGATGAGCGGAGGCGGCATGAAGAACCGCCTCAAGGGGTCGGCTTTCAAGCAGGACCTCAAGGATATCGCCGGCGCCGCAATGGCCATTGGCCCGGGCAGGGGCAGTGGCATGAGCGCCAGCTCAAGCCTAAGTCCCATGGGTAAGGGCTCCATTGTGAGTAAAGTGGTCTAGGCCCGAATCAATCCGGCAAGCCCGCATCTCTCTCTTTGGGAGATGCGGGTTTTGCTTTAATCAGCCCTGGCCGGGCCAACTGCAGGAGACGCTCAAATAATGGATGGCTTCTAGCGGAAGAAGGCGGCGTATAGGGTAAGCCCGGCCCAGGCCAAAAATGCCAGCCAGGCCGGATATTCCCACGCACGCCAGGAACGCCGCCAAAGCGGGGTAGGCGGGGCCGGGCTTTCCCCCAGCCAGGGCAGGGCGGCATAAAGCGCCAGCGCGGCCAAGGGAATGAGCAGGCCCGCAATAGAAGCGGGCAGATGACGCAAAAGCTCCTGCAAGCCCAAAAACAGCCAGGGCGCGTCAGCATGGCCGCTTGGAGCCCCGGCCCCCACCGGCTGCAAAGGGTAGAGCGCCGCGGCCAAAGCCAAGACCACCAGGGCGGCGAGCGAGGCCAGGCCCTCCTTGGCCAGAAGCGTATCCCGTGTGGCGAAGTCGGTCTGCATGGCTTAAAGCATAGCTCCCGGTTGACCGGGGCACAAGCTTTGTTGCGGATTTGCGCTAAATGCGGGTAGATTGAAGGCATGTCGAAAAAGGGCAACATTGGGGACATGGAAGACGCCTCCCGGCGTGGCGTGCTCAAAGGCATGTGGCTGGTCTTGTGGGCCGGCCTGGTGGCGGCCGCCAGCCTGGGCCTGGGCGCGGTGCTGCGCTTGGCCGGGGCCCATTCCGGCGTCGGAGAGCAGGCTTCCGGACCAGTGGCCTTTGATCCACAGAGCCTGCCCCAGCCAGGCCAGGTGCGGCGGGAAGGCCGAGTGGCGCTCAATCGCGATTCCGGCGGGTTTTTCGCGCTCAACCTAAGCTGTCCGCATTTGGGTTGCCGCCCGGCGTGGGACGCCGCGGAGGGCCGCTTTCTTTGTCCCTGTCACGGTTCGGCCTTCGCCTATGACGGTGCCCTCTTAAAAGGCCCGGCCAATAAAAACCTTGCCTCCATCGCCCTTGAGCGCGACTCCAGGGGCTGGCTGGTGGCCCATCCCGGCCGGCCGGTTGCGCCCGGCCTGCGGCTCAAGCCGGAAGTGTCCTGATGGCCCGCCAAGGCTTTTTCGAGCATCTGCATCCGCCGCGCATGGAGGCGGAGCGGGCCCGGGTGCGTCACACCTTTTGCCTGGGCGGGCTCTCTTTCCTGCTTTTCGTGGTGCTGGGCCTAAGCGGTGCGGTGCTTATGTTCCATTACGTGCCCACTCCCCAGGGCGCGGCAGGCTTCTTCGCCCAGGAGGCGGGAGCGCTGCCCTTTGCCTGGTTCTTCCGGCGCCTGCATTACCTGGCCGGCCAGGCCATGGTGATGACCCTTATTCTGCACATGCTCCGGGTGTTGGCCACCGGGGCCTATTTGCCTCCCAGGTCCCT
Source organism: uncultured Desulfarculaceae bacterium (assembly GCA_964507555.1). GTDB lineage: Bacteria > Desulfobacterota > Desulfarculia > Desulfarculales > Desulfarculaceae > Desulfocarbo. The sequence continues at coordinate 6,668 of CAZDRW010000025.1, read as the reverse complement.
GAACTGGCTGGTGGGACTACTGCTGTTGGTGCTCACCTTGGCCCTGGATCTCAGCGGCTATGTGCTGCGCTGGGACGAACCCACCAAGGCCGCGGCCACGGTGGTGGCGGGGCTCCTGGGAGAACTTCCTTGGTTGGGCGGCCTCATGAAGAGGCTTTTACTGGGTGGAGAAAACCTGGGCGAGGCCACGCTTCTGCGCTTCTATGTGCTGCATTGCCTGGGACTTCCCATGCTCACCTTCACGGTGGCCATGTACCACTTCTGGCGCATCCGGCGCGATGGACGTCCCACTTCAGGTCTTTAACGATATTGTATGGTTACTGACTTAGCGCAGGGTCTGCATGCGTTTAAGGTCTGGCGGGTAGACATAGCGGGGATCTATGTTGTGGCTCACCGGCAGACCCCAATAGACCCAGCCGTTCATCTTGCCGCGCAGGCCGTTGAACGGTGAAAAGCTCTCGGCCAGCTTTTCCTGCTCCGGCGCGGTGAGGGCATCGCCCAAGAAGCCGTGGCGGATATTGTAGACCTGCTTAAAGCCGGCCTTGACCAGTACATCGGCCGCTTCGGCGCCGCTGTCGCCAAAAGAGGATATGAGTATGAGCCGGTCCTCGGGCTTGAACAATGACTGCACCACGCCCACGAAATCGGGGTTGGGCTGGGCGCTTAGCTGGTAACCGGTGAACGGTGCCTTGCCGCCTTGGTAGGGGGCTCCTTTTATTTGGAAATCGTTGGTCAAAAAGCGCCAGGGCACGTTATAGGCTTGGGGGGGATGTCCCAAAAGGGCGAATTCGGCCCTGGTGCGCACATCAACCATAAAGGTGGGCTTGCCTTCCTGGCTAAACATCTCTTGGGCTTGCAAGGCGGTTATGGTGGAGGCCTTTTTGGCTTCCTTGCCGATGGAGCCCATGGGTGCCAGTATCAATAAAGCAGCAAGCGCACCGATTATGAATCTACGTGGCATGTGGCGGTTTCCTTCATATATATCATTGGCTTGACGGCAGATAATACGTCCGGGCCAATTACTTGTCAACGGTCAGAAGGATTATAACACAAACCGCTCCAGCCAAGTAAAGCCAGAGGCGCCGTCCGGTTTGATGAGTCTGCGCGGCCCGCGTTGACCCTCCGCAGGGGCTATGCTAAGGTTCGCAGCAAAAGGCCGGGGCAGATACCCAGCCGCCCGGCGGGAGGCAAAATAGCAGCATGAAAGAGCGACTTAAGGCCCAACCCATCCTGGAAGCCGCCCTGGCCGGCGGCGGTCAGTGGTCCGAGCTTTTCGTGGAGGACAGCACCGGGCTCACCATCATCATGGATGATGGCAAGGTGGAAAAAATCATCGGCGGAGTGGACCGGGGAGCCGGGCTGCGTTTGGTGTATGACAGCCGCACCGCCTATGCCCATACCAATGATCAAACCCAAGACGGCTTGCTGCCCCTGGCCCGCAACCTGGCCAGCCTGGCCGGAGGCGCGGCAATATCGCCGGCGCCGGTCCAGCGCTTGGAACCCGGCTACCGGGCCGTGGTGCGAAAGCCCTTTCGTGATGCCGAGACCAGCCGCAAGGTGGAGATGGTGCGCGCGGCCGAGGCCGCGGCCAGGGCGCTGGATCCCCGCATCCGCCAGGTAAGGGTCACCTATGCCGACCGCATGCAGGAGGTGTTCATAGCGTCTTCTCTGGGGCCGGAGGTTGAAGACTTGAGGCCCTATCTCGTCTTGGCGGTGCACTGCGTGGCGGCGGATGGCGACTTGGTGCAGACCGGCTATGAGACCGCCGGCGGCTTGGGCGGCTTGGAGATTCTGGATGAAGCCGATCCCGAAGAGGTGGCCCGCATCTCCGCCCGCCGGGCGCTCCTGCAGCTGGAAGCTGATCCCGCCCCGGGCGGGGCCATGCCCGTGGTGTTGGCCGCCTCGGCGGGGGGCACCATGATCCACGAAGCGGTGGGCCATGGCCTGGAGGGCGACCACATCAACGAGAACATGAGCGTATATGCGGGCAAGATGGGCCAGCAGGTAGCCAGCCGTCTGGTCAGCGTATCGGATGACGGCACCTTGCCTGGCAGGCGGGGCTCTTATGGCTTTGACGACGAGGGCGCGCCCAGCCAGAACACCCTGCTCATAGAAAAGGGCGTGCTCAAGGGCTACATGCACGACCGCCTTTCCGCCTTAAAAATGGGCGCGGAGCCCACGGGCAACGGACGCCGGGAGTCCTATCGCTTCAGGCCGGTGCCCCGCATGTCCAACACCTTGATCCTGCCCGGTAGCGACGATCCCCAGGCGATCCTCAGGGACACGCCCACCGGGCTATACGTGGCCAAGATGGGCGGGGGACAGGTCAACACCGTGAACGGCGATTTCGTGTTCGAGGTGGGGGAAGGCTATCTCATCGAAAACGGCGCCATCGGCCGCCCGGTGCGCGGCGCCACGCTCACCGGCAACGGTCCCAAGGTGCTGATGGATATCGACCGGGTGGCCAATGATTTGGGCTATTCCCTGGGCACCTGCGGCAAGGACGGCCAGGGAGCGCCGGTGGCCGACGCCCAACCCACCCTGCGCATACCCAGCCTGGTGGTGGGCGGTATGCATCAAGGCTAAAAAACACATGAGTCAGGCGCAGCACAAAGCCCGTCTTCTTTGGGATGGAGGCGGGCTTTGGTCCGTGATGACCTGGCAGGCCTGCCGGGACCTGGGCCTGCCGCTTAAGGCCATCCGGGCGGAGGAAGTGGCGGCCGGCGGCTTACGGGACGCCGAGCTTCTGGTGGTGCCCGGCGGCTGGCCTTCCCGGAAAAAACGCACCCTGGGCAGAGAGGGCCGGGAAGCGGTGAAAGCCTTTATCCAGGATGGGGGCCGCTATCTCGGCTTGTGCGGCGGCGCGGGCCTGGCGCTCAATGTGGAAGACGGCTTGGGCTTGGTGGACCTGGGCCGCACCACGGGCGCAAAAAGACTGCCGTCGGCCTCGGGACCCATTTTGGTGCAGGCCACAAAGGAAGGGCTGGCCCACCCCTTGTGGCGGGGCGTGGACCAGCCGGCCCGCCTGCACGTTTGGTGGCCCGGTCAGTTCGCGGCCACCAAGAACGCCCCGGTGACGGTGCTGGCGCGCTATCAGGAGCCCTGCGCGGGCTTTTGCTGCGCGGACATCATAGTGGACCAAACCACCCCTCTTGAGCTTAATAGGCTTGAAGAGCGCTACGGCATGCGCTTGGACCCCACTATCCTCAGCGGTCGGCCGGCGGTGATACAGGCCAAGCTGGGCCGGGGGGAGTTGCTGCTTTCTTATTTGCATTTCGACACACCGGGCAGCCAGATCGGAGCCCGCTGCCTGAAAAACCTTTGGCAACATTGGCTGGGCCTGGAGGCCCAGGAACCCAGTCCGCGAGTGCTTTGCCCTTTGCCGGCATCAATGAAACTGGCCGAACAGGCCGAGGCTCTTTGGCAGCAGGGCCTATCCTTGGGCTTGTGGGAGCCGCGCCATCCGGCCATGCCCCTTTGGCGCAGGGGCGCCAGGGGGCTGGAGGTGTGGAGCCTGGTGGTGCTTTGCCGGGCCTTGAACGTCGCGGCCGGCCCGGAGCACGAGGAGCTGGTGCGCAAGCTGGAAATTGAGCTTATGCCGGTGTGGGAGATGGGCCCTATCGCCTTGGCCGCTCAGGCGGCCGGTCTGGAAGGCTCGCCGCCCGATGAGGCGGGCCACGGCATTGGAGAGCGCTGGTTTCCCTCACCCCGGCGCACCGGAGGCGAATTGGCTACAGCCCTGGAATTCCTGGAAGAGGCGCTGGGGAAAATACTTGCCGCCCGGCACGGCTGTGATTGACAGTAAGGTGCCGGAGTGGTAAAAACTACGCCGTCGGGACGTGGCGCAGTATGGGAGCGCACTTGAATGGGGTTCAAGGGGTCGCTGGTTCAAATCCAGTCGTCCCGACCAAGCGAAAGTAAGAGGAAGGGGCTGCATGCCAATGCGGCTCCTTCCTTTTGTTATTAAGGGCATAGGCTTCGTTACTGGCCAAATCGCCTTGACCTAAAGCATCTAGTCAAATGCATCCATAAGATGCTATTAAAGTTAATAGTGACTGTTTTCACCTAACCGGGAGAGTGCTTATGAGGCACCTGCGGGGAGCCTTGGGAATTGCGCTGATCTTCTCGTTTGCCTGGCTGTGGCTGGCGGCCGCCGGCGCTCCGTTGGTTTGGGCTCAGGCCACTGGCTGCAGTGCTGAGTTGGACTTGGTGGGAGGGCAAAATCAGACCTTGCAGAGTGTGGCTCATTGCGTGCTGGAAAAGCCCTATCCCTATTTGATCGGCCAAGACGGCAAAGAGGTGGCTATGATCGGCCTGCGGGAGGTAAAGCGGGTCGAGCGCCTGCCGGAAGAAGCCAAGGGAGACATGATCGGATTGCTGATCTTTGAAGTGGAGACCGTAGGCGGCGCCAAGAAAAAGATAGGGCTAAACGGCTCCACCTTTTGGTCGGGCAAGGGTCCGGCCGGGATGGAACGCATACCATTCGCCAAGATCAGAAAAATAATCATATCCTGCCCAGCGCAATGAAAATCCGCTAGGCTCGTTTTCCTATTCGGGCAGGCCTTGTTTTTTTCTGGTAAGCCCCATGTTATTGGCCGCGCAGAGTGACGGATGCCAATGCGTCCACAATTCCCCGAGTGCAAAAAATGCTTGATACGCCTGGCGGACAGCGCCGCAGAGGCTGCGGCCGGAAGCAACCCTACTTTGCAACTCGCCGCCGAGAAAGCGGCCAGGCGAGCGTTGGCCCAAGGCTTGGAGCAGGGCTTGCGCTCGCCTGCCATAGCCTCCCGCATGCTCTGGGAGGTTCGCTGCCTAACCGGAATGGATGATCCCTACGCGGGTTTCAAGCAGCAGGAGATGGACCAGGCCAAGGCGGTTATGGATAGTCTGGGCCCGGATAATATGCCCGGCGATCTGCGCGGCCTGGTCTCTTTAGCTGCCTTGGGCAACAGCCTGGACTTTTTTCAAGACCCCAGTCAGGCCCTGGCCGGTTTGAAAGACCAAATCCTTAAAGGAGTTTCATTTCATCGCGACGACCTGGCGGTTTTCGAAAAAGCCTTGGAGCGTGCACCGAGGCGAATGCTTTTCCTGACCGACAACGCCGGAGAGATCTATTTTGATCTGCCGTTGGTGGATTACTTGCGCGGCCGGGGGGTAGGGCTAGTGGTCTTGGTGGTCAAAGGCGGGCCGGCTCAGAACGATCTCACCAGGGCCGACCTTGAGCGGGCCGGCCTGCTGGCTCGCGTAGGGGATTTGGCCGACTCCGGGGCCGATGCGGCGGGCATAGACTGGGAAAGGACTTCACCGGAGTTCACGGCCCTGTTGGAGGGCACCGATCTTATCGTGGCCAAAGGCATGGCCAACTACTTGAGCACCTTGGAGCGCACCTTACCGTGTCCCGGCTTTTTCATATTCAAACTGAAATGCAAGCCCTTGCGTGATCTGTGGGACGCGCCGCCGGAAAGTTTTTGGGCCCTTTGGCGCGAGCCCGGTCAAGAATGATCCTGCCTCTATCCGGCTAATGCTTGTCCGCAGGCTTAACATCCGCTCTCTGCCGCCAGGGCCATTCCTGGTCCAGGGCTTTTAGCAGCCAGCGCTGGTACTTTTTTCCGGGCTGCAGGAGCCAGCGGAGCTGCTCCCGGGAATAAGGCCGGGAGCCAGGGAGTAGAAAAGCCTGTTGCGCGCGGCCCTCTAAGTCCACCACCCGGGTCCAATCTGGCAGTGATAGCCCCTCCGCCTCTGGCTGCCATAGGTTGGGCGCCAAGCGGGATGCGAGAGCACCGGGTTTGTCTTTATTGCCCGGTGCTTCATTGCGCAGGAACGTCAGCCCCAGGCCCAAGGCGCGCGCCTTGCCGTGGCAATCGGAGCAGCCCGCGCTGGCCCGGCGCGTGGTGTGGGGATGCCAGGGAGCCATCCCCAGGCCCGGCTTGGGCTTGACGGCCTGGCTCAACAGGCGGCCCTCGTCATCCAGGCGGGTGATCACGTATTGAAAGCGGGGCGCCAGGAGCATGGTGCGCCCGTCCGGCGCCTGCCCATAGACCCGCCAGGCGAAGCGCTGGAAAAAGGGCGAAACGATCCACAAGCCGGGGCGGGTCTCGCCGCTTAGGTAATCGCGGGTGGCGGGCGGCAGGGCCATGGCCGGTGGGCGGGGCAGGGGCCGGCTTAAAAGCTCCAGAACCTGGGGGTCGCCCTGGGCCGCGATGGACTGCCAAATCTGAAATGAGCCGCGGGTCTCCAACTGCACCATGAACCCCCAGTCCGCCGGATTGGTGGCGCTATGGCAGGCGTGGCAGGCTACCCGCGCATGTTCGGGCACCTGGTGGGCCACTGGCGCCCGGGGACCGCCGGCCAGGGGCGGCACCGTCCGCGCCTTGCCGTCCAGCTTGCCGGTTAAAACCAAGCCGCCTTCCCCAGGCCGTACATGGCTTAGCCGCACGCCGTGGCTGGTAAGCGCATCAAGGGCTGGTTTGCCGGACTGGCCGTGACAGGTGGAGCAGCGCAGACCCACGTGCATGAGCGCGGTGGGCCGCTGTTTGCCGTCGCCCATGATTTCAGGCCGAGGGTGGCAATCTATGCAGGCCATGCCGGACGCATAATGCAGGTCGGGTTGCATGGGACGCCAGGCGCGGCCTTGCCAGAGAACGGGCCGCTCCGGGTTGTCCGCCAAG
>CAZDRW010000024.1:0-15044 GCA_964507555.1 uncultured Desulfarculaceae bacterium | reverse complement strand
CCCTGTCCTGGATTCGTCTGCAACCCGAAACACTGTACTGAAAAGCAGGACAAAATACCACCCGACATGACAAATTGGTAGTATGCCGCCAAAGCTTTCCCGCTAAAAACCAATCCTGTGGGCCTATTCTCCATTTGGCCCCAGCCCTGCTACCGTTTTAGTTTTGCTTGTGATAGTTTCATTAGGCTCTACAAACCAATTGCCTGACCTGGGGGATGGGAGGCGCCATGTTTAGGAGAATCTCGCTTGCGCGGCTTGGCCTCATCGTGCCCACGCTGCTCATCGCCATCAGTTGTCTAACGTCCATCATCGCCTCGGCTGAAACTCCCCGGCTGAAAGCCGCGCTCTGCACCCAGGTCAACATGGTCACCGAGGATTTCACCCCTGTTGCGGCCCTGGAGGCCGGTGGCAAGGGATTCATGGTGGCTTTAACCTCCAAGCATGACAGCAGTCTCACGGTTACGGCCATATGGGAAGCGGTGCAGGCCCCAGGCCTGAAAAGCGGGGCCAAGCTGGGCGAGGACCAAGTGCTGATCGCGCCCCACAAGACCAAGTTCATCGCCTTCCGCGCCGACGGCGGCCTGGTTCCCGGCGACTACCGCATCCTTTTGAAAGTGGCGGGCCAGGATGATCTGGAAAAGGCGTTTATGGTGACGCCCGCCCCGGCGGCGACCGCCGAAAGCAAGCAAACCGTCACCCAAGCCCTGGAAAAGGCCTTCAGGGAAAACAAGGGTCCCGAGGCGGTGAAAGCAGGGGCCAAGGTGATGGGCGATTTCTTTGACAAAGAATTGGGCGGGCCTTCCGGCAAAAAAACCGGTTCCGCGCCGGGCGCCGTTCAGGACCCCGGCACCGTCCAGGCTCCCGGCACCACCCAGGTGGGCCGGACCAAGTTATCGGCCAAGGCCCCGCCCGCGCCCATGCTGCCCAATACGGGCGCCGGGGACGCACCCGCCGCGGCCAGGGCACCAACCTCTCCCGCCGCAGCGCCTGCCGCCTCTGTCGCCCCTGCTCCGGCGCCTAGGCCAAGGGCCCTAGCGCCCGCAGCAGCCGTCGGTCAGCCGGCCGCTCAGGCGCCGGCCCCAGCCCCGGCAGCGCCAGCAACTGCGGGCAAGGCCGCGACTTCCCAAACCGCGCCCGGCATCACCGCGATCACCACCATGAGCGTGGATGCTAAAAAAGCTCCCCAGGGCGCGGCCAGCTCATTCGACGAGAACACGCCAAAAATCTTCCTGGCCCTGCAAAGCAACGATCCCAGCCTCAAGGACATCGTCAAGGTGCAGTGGCTGGCCCAGGAGGTGGAAGGCCTCCCGGCAGGGAAAAAAGTCCGTTCCGGCACCACGATCTTAAGGGTTGGTCAATGGAACGCCGCCGTCTTTTTGCCACCCGAGGGCGGCTTCTGGCCCGGGCGCTACCAAGCCTTGGTGCTTAAGGACGAGCGGCCCCTGGCCCAAGTGGATTTCAGCGTCACCTCCAAGGCGCAGACCGCCGAACTCCTGAGGGAGGCCAAACCGGCGGCGGGCTATAACCTGGCCCAGGCGGATTTGGGCGGCAAGGTGGTCTCGGCCACCTCTGAAAGAAACAACAGCTCCTGGGCCAAGGAAAACCTCATCGACGGCTTCGGCTATGGCGGCATGAACTGTTCGCCCCATTGCGGCTGGGCGTCCAAGGACCGCAAGCTGCCCCAGGATCTGGTGTTCTCTTTCCGTAATGGAGGCGAGGCGCGCCTGAACGCGGTGGTGCTGGACGCTGAATCCTGCAATGGCGACGATAATTGCCTGGAAAGCCTGCCCCGGCTGGTGGAGGTCTGGACCTCCAGCCAAGGGCCTGGCCAGGGATTTAAATTGGCGGCGACCAGGCGCTTAAGGCCCGTTGCCGACAAGCACCTGATCCCCTTGAACTCGGTTCCGGCCAAATTCGTCAAGCTGGTCATCAAGTCCAGCAACGGCTCCTCCCGCGGCACTCAATTGGCCGAGGTGCGCATCCTGGAAGCGCCCGGTGCTAACTCGCTGGTCTCCGATCTGGAGCTGGATTTAACCAAGCCCAGCCTGGGCGGCTCGCTGATCCGCTTTAGTTCCCAAAGCTACGGCCATGAGGCGGCCAGGCTTTTAACCGCTCAAGAGGACGGCAAGGGCTGGCAGAGCCCCCCCAAAAGCAAGTTCCCCCAGGAATTCATGTTCGCTTTCCGGGACGGCCAGGAAGCCCTCATCGACCGGGTGGAACTGATCCCCGACCTGAAAGCCGATCCCGGCTCACGGCCCAAGCTGGTGACGGTGGAGGCGTCTACCATCAGCCCCACCGAAGGATTCAGTGAAATCGCCCGGGTGGAATTTCCGGCTCTGGCCGCCGCCATGAATATTCCCCTGCATAAGCCGGCCCGCTTCCTCAAGCTGCGCATTTTGGAAAACCAGGGCGGCAAGTACACCAGCCTGGGCAAGGTGCGCATCATCGAGGGCAAGGCCCCGGGCTACGTGTCGCTCTTGGCCCGGCCCCAGAGGCTGAGCCTTACCGGATTCGCCATGGCCGCGCCGGATCCGTCCCTGGTCACTTCTAACGTGCAGCCCGGCGATTCGGCGGAAAACGCCCCGCTCTTGGAGCTGGGCAAGCGGATCAAGGCGACTTTCAAGGACTACAACAAAAAGCACTATTACTCATTGAACCTGGAGGGCGACCGCCCCGGCCAGCTCAATATGGAGCTGATGGGCCAGCCTTTCCTGCGCATCAAGGCCACGCTTTTGGATAAAGAGGGCCGCCCGGTGGCCATCTTCAGCCCGGAAAAAAACTCGCCCAAGCGCACCATGGTCTCCTGGCGGCTTGAGCCCGGCCAGTACAAGCTCATGGTGGAGACCACGCCGGCCAACATCGTCCTGGCCTATGACGTAAGCGGCAGCATGTCCCAAAACATCGGGCTCCTGCAAAAAGCGGTGACCGGGTTTATCAAGCAGGTGCGGCCCAGCGAGAAGGTGAACCTCATACCCTTCAACAACAACGTGCTGGTGCTCCTGCCCGGGTTCAGCAACGACCAGGCCCAGCTCTTGGCCGCGGTCAAAGGCAAGTTCAAGGCCGAGATGGCCACCCGCCTGCGCGACGCCATCGCCCAGGGCATCAAGCTCCTCAAGGAGGCCAAGGGCGCGGGCGTCATGGTGGTGATGACCGACGGCGTTGATCAAGGCAGCGTCACTAGCGTGCCCGAGTTCTGGGAGAAGATGGGGCAGAACCCGGTGCGCATCTTCGGCCTGGGTCTGGGCGGCGAGCTTATAGTCAACGACCCCAAGACCGGCATCAGCGGCGAACGCTTCCTCTCCTACGTGGCCCAATCCACCGGCGGGCGCTACATCCCCATCCCCAATGTGCATGAGCTGGTGGAGGCCTATACCAAGATCGCCGAGGAACTGATGTCCGGCACCACCTACTATGTGCTGCCCACTTGGGCCTTCAACCCGGGGACGCTGATGGTGGAGGCCAAGGGCGAAAAGATTGTGCAGGTGGCGGCCCCGCCGCGCATAGAGCTGATCCTGGACGGCAGCGGATCCATGAAAAAGAAGATGAAGAACGGCCGCACCCGCATGGAGGTGGCCAAGGAAGTGCTGAAAGACATCATCCAAAAGCTGCCCGAGGGCGTGGAAGTGGGCCTTCGGGTATATGGCCACCGCATCCGGGAAGGGCGCAAGGGCGCTTGCCAGGACACCGAACTGGTGTACCGCTTCGCCAAGATCGACAAGAAAAAGCTCATACGCCAGGTGATGGCCATCAAGCCCTTGGGCACCACGCCCATCGCCTATTCGCTCAAGCAGACCGCCCAGGACTTCGGCCAGGCGCCGGGCGAGAAAACCGTGATCCTGGTCACCGACGGCCAGGAGGAGTGCGGCGGCGATTTGAAAGCCACGGTTAACGAGCTGCGCCAAAAGGGCCTGGACGTGAAGCTGCACATCGTGGGCTTCACGGTGGCCGATCCCAAGGTACAGAAAGAGATGCAGGAAGCGGCCAAGGCCGGCAAGGGCCATTTCATCAGCGCCATGGACAGCGCGGCCCTTAAAAAAGCCATGGAGCAGACGCTGGCACTGCCGTTTAAGGTGTGGGACTCCAAGGGTGAGGAAGTGGCCCGCGGCACCGCCGGCAAGGAGCTCGTTCTTCCGGCCGGCTATTACAAGGTCGTTTTCGACACGCCCCAGGGCGAGATGATTCAGGACGAGGTGGAGGTGGCGGAGGCCAAGACCACGCTGCTTCGCATCACCAAGGACGGCCCCAAGATCGGCATCCAGACCGTGAAACCGGGCGCCGCTGAATAGGCCCTAACTGCAAAACAAAGCCGGGGCCGCTAGCAATAGCAGCCCCGGCTTCTCTTTTCCCGCTTTAATTATCTCTGATAGTACATGGCCATGAAAGACTGGAACATAAAGCCGTAGCGGGCGTACCAGTCCTCTTCGCCAAAGTACTGCTTCTCGCACTTGGCGACTTCCTGCAAGGCTTCTTTAAGATCTCCCACCAGTTTGTTGACTTTATTGCGGTAGGCCACTTCGAATTTTTTCCAGGACTTCAAGATTTTCAGCCTCTGCGCGGTCCACTCGATGCCGCCCAGGTTGCTGGCGCCAGCAGCGCTGTCGCCCAATGACATGGCCGCTTTGGTGTAATCATCGGTTTCCTTGTACAGTATGCGCAGCTTCTCGAAACTTTCCCTCAGATATTCAATTCTTTTATTGGCCTGCTCGTAGCATGACCAGCAATCCTGGTTATTGCTGCATGCGGTGGGCACCTCGGGCATGCCCGGGGGGTTATAGTCCGGCCCGGAACCGCCGTCTCCCGGGGGAATGCCTTTATCGTCAAACTCCTTCCACTTGTTCCATATGTCGTTGACCTTGCCCGCATCGCCCATGGCGTTGCTGTGATCGTAAGCCCAAGCGCCTCCCGACCAGGCCAAGACCAGCAGCATGGCGATGCAAAGAGGCAGAAAAAGACTTCTTATCTTTAATAGCTTGCGCTGGCTCATTTTCGTTCTCCCTTGGGAACCAAGACCGGTTTCATCTTGGGCTTGTCCTCGTCGCCGACTTGCACTCCGATGAAAACCGGGGCCGGACCTCCGGGAGAGATGAGCGTGATATACAAATCGCCTTGGTGCCTCAAAGCAAAGCCGCAATAGCCTTTGCTCCCGGTGGAGCAGCTCTGCATGGGATTTCCCCAATGATACTTGCGCAGCTCCACTTTGACGTCCTTGACTTTTTCCTCGGACACCACCACCAGCTTCACCGGCCGGGTGATCCACAAATTCTTGAGCTCCAAGTGCGAGGGCTGCGCGGTGGCGGTTCCCTTCACAAAAGCCGTCTTGCCGCCCTTGGGGTCTTTTTGCGGGTTGATCACATAGGCCTTGGGAGCCTCCAGAGGGCTCTTTCCCGCCGCCAGGGCCCCGGCCGGGCAAGATAGCGCCCAAACCCCGGCCAGCAACGCCACCAGCAAGATGGCGACCGCCTGGCCTGCTGCTTTGGCCCGCCTCCCGCGCTGAACTTCAGATATCTTCATGACTGCTCCATGTTTGCAGATGCCGATCAACAACCAACTCCAGCCGACAAGATAATCCAGGCTTCAGGGGCCTGGGTTTTTCCCATGATGGACCCCTGCCGGCCGCTTGACAATATAGCACGATCCTTAATGGGGATTGCCCTCTTTGCTCCGCCTCTGCGGCCGATCCCTTAGAGCCATTTCTTGCGGCGGAAGTAGAACAGCATGCCCGCCACACTCACTATCATGATGGCAAGCACCACGGGATAGCCCCATTTCCACTCCAGCTCGGGCATGAACTTGAAGTTCATGCCATAGAGACCGGCCAGGAAGGTAAGCGGGATGAATATGGTGGCGATGATGGTAAGCACCTTCATCACCTCGTTCATGCGGTTGGAGACCGCGGTCAGATAGATATCCAAAAGCCCGGAAAGAAGATCGCGCAGGGTCTCTACCTGATCGATTACCTGGATGGTGTGGTCGTAAAGGTCGCGAAGAAAGGGCTGTATGTCCGAGTGAACCAGGCCGATCTCGTCGCGGGTCAACCAAGCCACCACCTCCCGCAAGGGCCACACCGCCTTGCGGAAGCCCAGGCTCTGGCGCTTGAGTTTATGAAGGCGGTGCATGGTTTTCTCGCTGGGGTTTTCCAAAAGCTCCTCCTCCAGAAGCTCCACCTCTTCGCCGATGGCCTCCAGGGCCACGAAGTATTGGTCCACCACCGCGTCCATCAAAACATAGGCCAGGTAATCCACACCCAGTTTGCGGATGCGGCCCCGGCCCCGCTGGATGCGTTCCAAAACGCCCCCGAAAAGCTCACGCTTGCCTTCTTGGAAAGAGAGGAGCCAGTCCTTGCCCAATACCAGACTTACCTGCTGGCTTGCCAGACTCGCGTTTTCCCGGTCAAAACGGACTGCCTGCAGCACCATGAAAACATAATCTTCATACTCCTCGATCTTGGGCCGCTGGGTGGTATTGACTATGTCCTCCAGCACCAAGGGGTGCAGGCTGAAAATTTCGCCCAAACGGGAGATGGCCTCGATCTGGCCCAGGCCCTCCACCTTGAACCAGGTCACCCGCGGGCTGGCATTCTCCTGGATGACCGTGCTTTCGTCGGCCGAATCCACCTGCTTCAAGTGATCCTGATCATAATCGATGATGGATATGCGGGTGGGGCCGGCGGGCTCGTCCCCCACCGCCATCATAGTGCCCGGCGGCAATCCGGCCGACTTGGCCAAGCCTCTGAATATCATCTGATCACCTCCCTTTGGCTGTTCATATTGTTATTCATCTAAGCCCCGGGCGAAACCTTTTTGTTTGAGGAAAAAAGTTGGTGCACCGCCTAAAGCAGGGGTATGCTCTGGGGCCATGGAACTCAAATATTGCCCACAATGCGGCGGGCTCCTGGAGACCCGCGAGATAGGCGGCCGCGAGCGCCGGGCCTGCCCGGACCAGGCTTGCGGCTATGTATTTTGGCTAAACCCCGCGCCGGTGCTGGCCGGTCTGGTGGAATACGGCCAAGACGTCATTCTCATTCAGAATATGGAATGGCCCCAGGATTGGTGGGGCCTGGTCACCGGTTTCATGGAAAGCGGCGAGACGCCGGAAGAGGGCATGCTGCGCGAGTTGGAGGAGGAGCTGGGGCTTAAGGGCGAGATTCAAAGCCTCATCGGGGTGTATGACTTCCAGCGCATGAACCAGGTGATAATCGCTTATCACATCAAGGCTCAGGGCGAGATCATAAAGGGCGAGGAACTGCGCGCCTTTAAAATGGTGCCCATTGCCAAGCTGAAGCCCTGGCCCGGAGCCACCGGTCAGGCAATGGCCGACTGGCTGGCCTCCCGCAACCCCGGCGATGAACCAAGCTAGCTTGGCGGCAGGATCAGCGCCCCGTGGCTTCGGCGCCCTGTGGGGCTCCTGCGCGGCCATCTTCTGGCCCGGGGCCCTGGCCTTCGCCTTTCCCGGCGTGATGGCCTCCCACTGGCAGCAGAGCTTCGGCGTGGGTCGCGGCGCGGTGGGCGCCACCATGTTCTTCCTCCTGATCGCGGTTGGCTCTTTCATGTTCCTGGCCGGGCGCCTGCAAATGCGCTGGGGCGTGCGCCGGCTCATGACCCTGGGCGGCATCGTGAGCACGGCCGACATGCTCCTGGCGGCCTGGGCCCCCAGCATGGCCTGGATCTACGCCTGGGCCTTTATCCTGGGCGCTTCACAATGCTGCATCTACATCTCCGGGCTTACCACGGTGCAGCATTGGTTTCCGGCCCGCCGCGGCCTAGTTTCGGGCGTGATCAATTTTGTGTTCGCCGGCGGCGCGGCGGCCATGAGCCCCGTGTTCGCCTGGCTTTTGACCAGCCAGGGCTACCCGGCCACGGTGCTCGTCATCGCCGCCCTCAACCTGGTTTTTATCTTGGCCGGGGCCCGCTCCAGCGACCTGCCTCAGCACCGCGGCGTAGCCCAGCCCTTTGACCCGGGCGCCGCCTCCGCCCCGGCCTCCCTCTCCGGCCGCCAGGCCCTGGCCACTAGAGCTTTTTGGTATTTTTGGGGCACCGTGGCCTGCATGGGCGCGGCGGGCATCGCCATGGTGACGCTCTCCACCGGCTTCGGCCTCAGCCAGGGATTGGGCCTGGAGCGGGCGGTGGTGATTCTGGCGGTGTTCAACCTGGGTTCCAGCGGCAGCCGCCTTTTGATGGGCTGGCTCTCGGATGTGATCGAGCGCACCACGGCCATGAGCTGGACTTTTATGGCGGCCGGGGCGGCCTATCTCGCCCTGCCTTGGCTGGATGGCTTATGGGGGCCGGCGCTATTGGCCGGGGTGGTAGGATTCGCTTTCGGCACCCTGTTTGCGGTCTCGGCGCCCTTGGCGGTGGATTGCTTCGGGCCTTTGAACTTCGGCGAAATCTTCGGGCTCATCTTCACCGCCTATGGGCTCCTCTCCGGCTTCCTGGGCCCCTCCCTGGGCGGCTGGCTCTTGGACTTCACCGGCGGCAACTTCCTCTTGGTGTTTAGCTACCTGGGAGCCCTGGCACTCATCGCCGGGGGCTTGGTGCGCCGGGTTCGGCCAGCTTCCTGATTGGCACTGCCGCTTCGGCCCGCCCCCTGCATCCTGTTGCCAAGGCTTTTCTAATCAAGCACAATATTCTTAGCAGCCGCCCACCCCCCGTCGCACCGATGCCGCTTTCGCGGCCAAAGGGGGGAGAGAAATGCCTGCTCTCAAACTCATGACCTTCAACGTCGAGAACCTGCTCAGCCGCTACAACTTCCGCAAATTCGAGGAAGAGGGCCTGGTGAGCCTCATGGACGTGGAGTCCGAGGAGGAGCGCCATCAACTCATCCGCACTCACTGGAACCAACTCAATCACGAGAACCGCGTTTTCACGGCGCTAGCCATCAAGGAGGCCGCGCCCGAGGTGATCTGCCTGATGGAGGTGGAGAACCTGCGCGCCTTGAAGTTCTTCCATGACCGCTATTTGCGGCGCACCTGGGGGCAGGGCTTCAACGATTACAAGCACCAGATCCTGATCGAGGCCAACGACCCCCGGGGCATTGACGTGGCGGTGATGAGCCGCTTCAAGATTGACTCCGCCACCAGCAACCAGGAAAGGGAAGGCGCGGTGCATTACCCGGACGGGGTCAGGCAGGAGCGCATCTTCCGGCGCGACTGCCTGGAAGTGAACATCAAGAAGCAGAACAAGTTGCTCACCATCTTCGTGTGCCACTTCAAGTCCATGGCCGGCGGCCGCAAGCAGACCAAGGGACGGCGCGCCGCCGAGGCGGCCGCAGTGCGCGAGATCATCGAGGAGCGCTTCCCCGACCCGGCCGGAGCTTTCTGGGTGGTGGTGGGCGATCTCAACGATTACAGCGAAACCGACGGCGCCCTTGACGAAGGCCACGGCCTGGGCGCGCTGTTGGACGGCGCATTCTGCGAGGATATGGTCAAGCGCATCGCCGATCCCCTGGAGCGCTGGACCCACTACTACGCCGGGGACGATTCCTATCACCAGCTGGACTACGTGCTCTTGTCGCCGGCCTTGGCCGCGGCCAACCCGGACGCGCTGCCGGTGATCGTGCGCAGCGGTCAGCCCTACCGCGCCCAGCGCTATCAGGGTCCGCGCTGGCCCCGGGTGGGCTTCGACGAGCCCAAGGCCTCGGACCATTGCCCGCTGATGCTGGAGGTCAGCTTCTAAAGTCACCTGGCCCAGACATTGCTGGCGCTCCGGCCCGGCTGGCATATAATGCCTGCATGCTGGAGCGCACCTTTATCCACATACCCGGCGTGGGCCTAAAGCGCGAGCGGGCCATCTGGCGCGCCGGAATCGACAACTGGCGGGACTTCCTGGAACGCGGTCCGGAGTTGGTGCCCAGGGGCGTGTTCAATCTGGGCAGGCCCATCATCCAGGCCTCTATCGAAGCCCGCGCCAGCGCTCAGGGACTAAATGAGCTGGCCGCCATGATCCCCCCGGCCGAGCACTGGCGCTTCTATCCCACCTACCGGCGGGTGGTGTTTCTGGATATCGAAACCGGCGGCGATTTGAACGACTGGGGCGGCGTCACCATGGTGGGGCTTTATGACGGCCAGAGGGTGGAGCAGTATGTGGCCGGGCGCAACCTGCACCAGCTGGACCACGCCATGCGCGGCTATGATATTGTCTGCACCTTTGCCGGCGGCACCTTCGACTTGCCGGTGTTGAAAGGCGTGTTCGCCAACCTTTTCATCCCGCCGGTGCACATAGACCTGCGCTGGGTCCTGAAGCGCCTGGGCTATAGCGGGGGCCTCAAGCGCATCGAGCGCCAGCTTGCGATCAGCCGCCCCGAGGTGGTGCGCGAGCTGGGTGGCTATGACGCGGTGCGCCTGTGGCGGACATACCTGGCCGGCGACCCCCAGGCGCTCGCCATTCTCCTCGAGTACAATGCCTATGACGTTATAAATCTGCAGCCGCTGTTGGAACTGGCGGTAGTCCGCCTGAAAGAGCGCGAGTTGGGCCGCCTGGGGCTGGCCTCCTAGACCCGCTTCGTGTTAAGTTTTAGCCGGTAAGAAGCATGGAGGTGACGGGGTGGAATTCATCGACGGCGTAAAGGTCAAGGAGCTCAAGGTCATCCCGGATCAGCGGGGCCGGCTCATGGAGATGCTGCGGGCTGACGACGACATCTTCGCCGGCTTCGGCCAGGTGTATCTCACCACCACCCTGCCGGGCGTGGTCAAGGCCTGGCATCTGCACAAGCTGCAGACCGACAACGTGGTATGCGTGGCCGGCATGATCCGCCTGGGCCTGTATGACGACCGCAAGGACTCGCCCAGCTTCGGCCTGGCTAACGAGTTCTATTTGGGGATTCACCGGCCGCTACTAGTGCAGATACCTCCCTTGGTCTATCACGGCTGGAAATGCGTGAGCACCGAGGAGGCGCTTATCGTAAACACCGTGACTAATACCTACAACTATGCCGAGCCTGACGAATACCGCCTGGACCCCCACGAGAATCACCTTCCCTGGGACTGGTCGCAGGTTGACGGCTAAGGGCCTTATCGGTTATTAGTATGCGAGCGGCCCTAGCTACGGGCCGGCACACATAAAAATTTAATCAGCGCATGATCCGGCATTCCCGTTTGCTCCTGACGGAAGGATAGCCATGCCTGCCCACGTCCCGCCGTCTCCGCCTTCGCTGGGCCTTAAGCCCCGGGAGCGGAAGAAAGCCGTGCAGCGGTCCAAGGCCCTGCTTGTGCAACATGCCATTATTTCCGCTGCCTTGGCCTTGTTTTTCATCGGCTTCAACGCCGCCTTCACCCGGGGGCTCGTCTGGTTCCCCTGGCCGGTGGCGGCTCTGATCGTGCTCTGGCTCTATCACCTGCACAGACACCTGGAGCGGGTGAGAAGCGCCAGCCAAGGCATCAGCGCCTGGCTGGATGACGCCAAGTTGAATCCAGCCGACTTCCGCCACCTGGCGACCGGCGGGCGCGCCCCCTCCCTGAACCCCGAAATGGAGGCGGCCCATAAGCAGATCGCCCTGGACTTCGGCGAATCCGCCCGGCGCCGCCAGCGCCAGTGGCTGGAGTAGGACCGGACCAACCTAAAAAAGCGGGAACCCGCCATGATAATCAGCGTGAGCCGCCGCACTGACGTGCCCGCCTTTTTCGGTGATTGGTTCATGAACCGGCTGCGGGCGGGCTGGGCCGCGGTGGCCAACCCCTTTAATCCCCGCCAGGTGCGGCGGGTGAGCCTGGCGCCGGACCAGGTGGACGCCCTGGTTTTCTGGACCAAGAACCCGGAGCCTTTTTGGGCGCGGCTGGACGCACTGGACGCCAAGGGTCTCGCCTATTACTTTCTCTTCACTCTGAACCACTACCCGCGCTTTTTGGAGCCCGGCCTGCCGCCCCTAGCTAAGCGCCTGGCCAGCTTCAAGGCCTTGGCCCAGCGCCTGGGCCCGGAGCGGGTCATCTGGCGCTTTGATCCCATCGTCATAAGCAGCGCCACCCCGCCTGAGTACCATTTGCGAAGCTTCGCCCAACTTTGCCAAGAGCTGGAAGGCCATAGCAGGCGGGTGGTGATCAGCTTCATGCAGACCTACCGAAAGCTGAAGAGCCGCCTTCAGCGGGCGGAGCAGGAGCAGGGGCTCGAGTTCCTGGATTACAAGGATGGGAAGCACGAGGAGGAGCTGAGGCGTTTGAGCGGCGGGCTGGCCCGGATCGCCCGGGAGCACGGCCTGGAAATGCGGGCCTGCGCCGAGGAGCGCGATCTCAGGGAGGTGGGGGTGCAGCCCAGCGCCTGCATAGACGCCGGGCTCTTGAACCGGCTTTTCGGCCTGAAGCTTCCCGTGGGCCGCGACCCCCACCAGCGCGGGGCCTGCGGCTGCGCGCCTTCGCTGGATATCGGGGCCTACAACACCTGCTCCCACGCCTGCCTTTATTGCTACGCGGGCGCCGGCCCCGGCGCCCTGGCCCAGAACCTGGCCGCCCACGACCCCGCAAGCCCCTTAATGAAGGGGCACTTGCCGGATGACAGCCAAACCGATCTATTCGACTAGGCCTTCACCAGCCAGACATGAAAATGGGGGTCCTTTTTCTGGCCCACCCCGCAGGCCCCCTTGTGCAGGTACAGGGCCCAGGCCCAGTCGGGCTCGAAAAGGCTAGTGGTGCTGGACCAATAGGCCTCATGCACCTGACAAAAGGGATGGTCCTGCGGCAGCGCCGGCGAATGCCGGGAGCAATCCACCAAAGATTCCAGCTCGTTGATGGTGGGCAGCCTATAGTTTCCGGCGGGCTCCAGTTTTTTGGCAGCGGCCAGGGCCTCCGCCCAGTTCACCGGTCTCTGGCCAAATTCCGCCTCCCGCCGCCAGCAAAGCCCGGTGAGCCGGTCGCGCACCCAGGCCGCACCTTCCAAGGCAAAGCGGGGCTCAGGCCAGGCCGCGCCCCTTTGCAGTTCGCCGTCCTGGCCGCTGCCGGCGCAGGCCGTCTGCAAACCGGCTGCGTCATAGCACTTTCTCTGCCCGGTAACGGGCAGCAGCAGGCTTTGGCCCCTGACCGGCCAAACCAGGAATGCCTGCAGCTTATGGCCATAGAACATACGCCCGCCCTCCAGATGCACGTACCAGGCATGGGCCGGGGAGATGGCCGCGGTGGTGGAGCTCCAGTACCAACCCTGGAAGACGTTTTCAAAGATGTGCCCCTCGGGCAGGGCCGGTTTCTTGGTTTGGTGACTGATCAGGCTTCTTAGCTCGCGGCGGTTGGGCAGGCGCCAATCGGTAAAACCCAAGTACCGCCGGCCGTTTAATCTAGCCACGTAATCCAGGGCCTCCGGCCAGGTCAGGGGGAACTCGGCCGGGTTGGCGTCTTGGCTCCAGAAGAGGCCGGTGAGCTGGTCCAATACCAGCTCCTCGTCATCGGCAATGAAACGCGACTGGGGCCAAGCCTCGCCCGAGGATAATTCCGCATCCTGGCCGCTGCCCCCGCAGGGCACTTGGCGGCCTTGCGTGTCATGGCAAGTGCCTTGGCCGGTGTTTAAATAATGCATGCCTTAAGCCTGCCTTAAACCAGCCGCGTTTACCAGCCTTGCCCAAGGCCCGGACGGCTAATGCCAAGCCAATTTGTACTGCCCGGCATGACAATGTCATGTGTTATATGACATTTTCGTTGGATATGAGGCGGCTTTCGTTGCTTGCCAAAGGTTTTCCTGAAACATTACTGCGGCAATAACAATGCTTAATCACGGTGTTTTAGCTGGATTTATCAACACCGGCGCCTTGGCTGGAGTTGGTGGCACATTATTTGCTCACTTTTTGTTTGGGGCGATTCTAGAAAAAGGGGCGGTGAACCGGCGTGGGGCTGGTTTTCCGTTCCACAGAGGGCGAGCTGGTCCCTGCGCATTCCGGTTTTCCCTCTGTCCAACCCTCCCTGCTTGCCGCCCTCCAGCCATCCCGGCTGGAGGGCGGCCTTCCTTTGCCGCTCCCAGCCAAGGGTGGAATTTCTAGTCCAGGTGCTTTATGCTGTGCAGCAGAGCCTTTAAAGCCCCGTTGCCCCGCTTAAGGAGTAATAAGCATGCCCCGGTCTTCGGCTAAAGCGCTGCCCTGCCTGCTCCTGATTATCTTGTTCATATTGGGCTTGGCGGCCTGCGGCGGGGACGGCAACACGGAGAATCCCAAAGCCCAAGCCTTGGCCAAGGATCTCAGCTCCCAGATAAGTACCTTGAGCCCGCTACTCATAGAGCCTCTTACCAAAAAAGACCCCAAAGCGGCCGAGGCGGTGCTGGCCGATTTTTTCCTCAAGGCCTCCCAGGCTGGCAAACCCCTTGAGAACGGCATACTTGTCCTGGACGCCAAGGGCGTGACCTTTACCGAGCGCAACCCCGCCCCCGGCCACCCCAGCGGCGTGTCCAACCGCCCCACGGCCAAAGATTACTCCAGCTACCAGATGGTGCGCCAAGCCCTGCAAAACGGCCGCAGCGAACTGGGGGTGGTTTATCTCAACCAAGACAAACTGTACGTGGTGTGCTACCCCTTGGGCGAAAGAAAACCTGTAGGGGTTTTGGTCCTGGGTATATTAGGCTCATGTTTGGAGGCGAAACTCGCCATAAGCGGCCAGCAATTTTTAGCCATGAAAATTTCACCGTAACTTTAGGATACAAGTTTTGGCTAAAGCGGGCTCCCTCAACTTCAAGCTGGAAGCGGCCCCGGCTGATAGCGCCGGTGAGCTTGTTTTGACCGTTTCCGGCCGTCTGGACCGGGAGGCCTTGGAACCGGCCCTGGCCCAGGTGCGCCGAATCCTCGGCCAAGAGCAGCCCAAGCGCCTTGTCCTGGAGCTAAGCAATCTGCAATCCATGGATAGTACCGGCGCTCTAACGCTCACGCTCATCCAACAGGAGGCCGAGGCCGCCGGCGCCACGGCCGAGCTGCGCAACCTGGCCCGCTCGGCCGCGGATCTAAAATCACTATTGGACCCCCAGGAGCTAGCCAAAACCCCGCTCATACCCCAAGCCCGCAAGCAGGACTTTTTCAGCGAAGTGGGCCAGTCGTTCCTGGAGATCATAGACGACGCCAAGAGCATGGTGGCGTTTCTGGGCGATTTTTCG